>CAYFSD010000065.1:4771-7804 GCA_964345705.1 uncultured Desulfohalobiaceae bacterium | reverse complement strand
CGTAAGCGGAAGGAGGATTGTTATGGAAGGAAGCCAGAGCCAAGCCAGCCAGACCAGTGGCAGCCAGGAATGGCAGCAGGCTCAGCAGCAGGCCGAGCCCTGGGAGGAGTGGGAGTCCAAGCTGGTCAAGTATTCCGTGGGCATCGGCGTGGCTGCGCTGGTCGTTTTCGGCGCGCTGATCAACATTTTTCTGCTCCACTAATCGGTAAACGCGAGCGAGAATTCGGAAGGAGGTAAATAATGGCGGAAGAAAAGCGCTGGTACACCGGAATGTTCAGCACGGAGGACTGGTGGTCCCTGTGGATCGGTCTCTTTTTCGTGGCAGTGGGCCTTCTCGCCGCGGCCACTCAAGCGAACTGGCTTTCCGGCTGGGTGATCAGCTTCGAGAAGTGGATAAACCTCTCCAACGCCCTCGCCCCGGACACCGCGGGCGTGGTCTCCGGGCTGGGCGCCCTGATCGTGTCCTATATCGTCTTCACCGCCGCCACCTGCGTCGGTGCCTACTTCATGGGCATGGACATGAAGAAGTACTTCGTGGCCTGGACCATCATCTATTGGTTGAGCGCGGTACTCTTCATCCTCTCCACTAATGCCTACGTCCAGGCCACCTCCATCGAGCGGGAGGGCTTCGGGATTGACTGGAGCCTGTCCATCGGCGGAGCGCACTACATCGTCGCCCTGCTGGTGGGGCTGCTCATCGGCAACCTGGCCCCCAAGAGCTTCCGTGAATTCATGTACCACGGGGCCAGGCCGGAGTGGTACATCAAGATCGCCATCGTCTTTCTGGGCTGCAAGCTGGGCATGAAGGTCGTGGACTCCGCGGGCTACACCTTCGAGCTCCTGCTCGTGGGCGCCTGCGCCACCATCGCGGCCTATCTCCTGTTCTGGCCGCTGGTGTACACCATGTGCCGCAAGGGCTTCAAGCTCACCCGCGAATGGGCCGCCACCCTGGCCTCGGGCATTTCCATCTGCGGCGTGTCCGCCTCCATCGCCACCGGCGGCGCCATCCGGGCCCGGCCCATCGTTCCGGTCATGATCTCCAGTCTGATCGTGGTCTTCGCCTTAGTGGAGCTGATCATTCTGCCGCCCGTTCTCACCTACTCCCCCTGGTTCAACGAGCCCATGGCCGCTGCCTCCAGCCTGGGGCTGACGGTGAAGACGGACGGTGCCGACGCGGCCGCTGGCGCGATCACGGACCAGCTCATGCGCACCCGGGCCCAGGAAGAGCTGGGCGTGGAGTGGGAAGAGGGCTGGATCACCTCCGCCTCGGTCATGACCAAGATCTGGATCGACATGTTCATCGGCGTGTGGGCCCTGGTCCTGGCCATGCTCTGGCTCTACTACGTGGAGAAGCGCCCGGACGAGAAAGTGCAGAAGATGGAGGTCTGGTGGCGATTTCCCAAGTTCGTCCTGGGCTACTTCATCTCCTGGTTCGCTGTCGGCCTCCTGGGCCTGACCGTCATCGGGGCCAACGCCATGGACACGGGAATCCACCCCTTCGAGAGCTCGGGACGTCACCTGTTCTTCATCCTGACCTTCACCAGCATCGGCCTGGTGACCAACTTCCGCAAGCTGAAGGAAGAGAACATGGGACGCCTGGCCCTGGCCTACGGCCTGGGGCTGCTGTTTATCATCATCCCCTTGGGCTGGATCATCGCCTGGGTCTTCCACAACGGCATGATGCCGCCCACCGTGGGCTAAGTCCATCACCAACCAGGCGGGGAGGCCGCGGGGCCTCCCCGTCTTTTTTCATCAAATAAATCCCGCGAGGACAGCACGCCATGCACACAGTGAACATGAGCCTCTTCCACGACGGCAGCCAGTGGATCGCCAGCGACGGGGACATGGAAGTCGCCGCGACCAGCCTGGCCGATCTGGACGGCAAGCTCCGCGAGGAGGTCAGATTTCGATACACCCCGTCTCAGGGAAGCAGATTCACCGTGAATCTGGACTTTGACTACTCCACCATCCCCCACTGGATGGTTCAGTACCATCCCTACTACATGCACCGCCGCCTGGAGTTCGACTACTAAACGCCGCTCTTGACACCCCCTCCCATAGTGACTCCCGCCCCGGCAGCCTCCCGCTGCGGGGCTTTTTTGCGCCCCCGCGCCCCGGCCGCAAACTCCAGGCAGCACCCCGTGCATTTCCCCGTAACTCTTCATCACCCCACTGACTCGGTGCCCGTGGACGGATCAATGCGGTGAATCGCTGCATTTTCCCTTTCAATCCGAATGGACGAAATGGATTAAAAAACTCGATTTGACCTCTTCTCCGGATCCCGGGTTATTCTATTATCTTGTCTCAAGCCGCGATCCGTGTGAACGCGATCATTCCTCAACCGAAGAGGGCGCCGGACGCTGTTCCTCGTGCCCGTTCCATTCCCCGGGAGGTGACTATGAGCCGCGCCGAGCTGGACTGCACCGGACTGGCCTGCCCCCAGCCGGTTATGCGCTGCAAGGACCGCATTCAGCAGGAGCGGCCCGCGGAGCTGCGGGTTGTCGTGGACAACCAGCCCGCCAGGGAGAACGTGGGCCGCTTCCTCAAGAGCCAGGGCTATGATCTGGAGGAGGTGGCGGAGCGGGACGGGGCCTTTGTCCTCAGAGCGTTAAGGGCCACCGCGCAAGGGGAAGAATCTCCCGGCAGCGACTTGGAGGCCGCTGCCGAAGAGGCCGGGATCGTCTGCGAGCCGCAAGGGGGGACGGGCCAGCTCGTGCTCATCACCTCGGACCGCGTTGGCCGCGGAGACGAGGAGCTGGGACACAAGCTCATGGAGAACTTCATCCGCACCCTGCCCGAGATGGAGGGTCTGTGGCGGATCATCCTGATCAACGCCGGAGTCCGGCTGGCGGTGAAGGACAGCGGGCTTCTGGAGGCGCTGCGGGAGCTGGAGGCAAGCGGGGTGAGCCTCCTCGTCTGCGGCACCTGCCTGAGCCATCTCGGCCTCCTGGAGGACAAGGCCATTGGCGAGACCACGAACATGCTCGACGTGGTGACCAGCTTGCAGCTCGCGGGGAAGGTGATTACCATCTA
>CAYFSD010000065.1:0-4671 GCA_964345705.1 uncultured Desulfohalobiaceae bacterium | reverse complement strand
GAACCATCACCCGCTGCCGCGGATGAGCTCAATGAGGATCCGGTTCAGCTCGCCCAGCTGGTTCAAGGGCATGCGCTCGTCCGAGGTGTGGGCCACTGCCAGATCCCCCGCGCCGAAGACCACTGTGGGGACCCCCTTGCGCACCAGGTTGGCCCCGTCCGTCCAGGAGGGCATGCCCCACAGGCCGGGCTCGCTGCCCCGGACGCTTCCCGCGGCGCGGGCCAGCTCCCGAACGATGGGCTCGTTCTCCTCCGTCTCCCAGGGCTCCCAGAGATCCTCCATGTACACCGACTCGGCCGCCTCCGTGGCCTCGTGGATCTGCTGCGCCACCGCATCGGCCTCCAGCCCGGGGGCGAAGCCCACCTCCAGCTCCAGGGCGCATCTGGGCGGCACGAGCATGGTGTCCGAGCCGCCCTCGATACGGCCCAGGTTCACCCACCCCCCGTAGGTGAAGAGCCTGTGGCTGTGCCGGGTGAAGGGCAGCTCCTTCAGCTTGTGGTAGTGGCGCACCGCGGTGTCCACGGCGGACTCCCCGGCCCAGGGCATGGCCCCGTGGGCCTCCAGCCCGGTGAAGCGCAGCTGCAAGGCGATGGATCCGGCTTCCGCCGGGGCCAGTTTGAGCCCGGTGGGCTCCAGGACCACAGCGCCGGTGATCTCCTCCGGGGGCTCCAGCTCCTCCGAGCCGCGGCCCAGGGTTTCCTCGTCCACGACAAAGGCGATCTGCACCGGTTCCTCGGTCTGCTTCACCCCGGAGAGCAGAGCGGCGATCTGCCCCTTGGTGTCCACCGCTCCCCGGCCGACGAAGTACCCGTCCCGCACGTCGGAGGCGAAGGCGTCGGGATGGCCGTACGCGGGATAGACGTCCATGTGCGTCACGAAGAGCGGTCCGCCCCTGCCCCGGGAGGCGATGAGGTTCTTCCCCCCGGCGCCGGTGACTTTCTGCCAGGAAATGTCGAACCCCGCCTGTCTGAGTTCCCTGGCCAGGAGCTCGCTGATGAGCCATTCCCGCCCCGCCACTGTGGGGCAGCGGATGAGCTCTCCGGCCAGGTCCAGGACGTCCCGCGGACACCCGAACAGTTCCCCGGTCTCAAAGGGTCCGAATTGCCGTCCTTCCATATCTGTCCTCCGTCCCGCGCGAATTCCCCGGGCCGGTGCGCCCGGCCTCGCTCAAGGGGTCTGGGGATGATACGCCTCCTAAGCCCTGTTGCCAACCCCGGCAGGGCCCTTTGGGGCGGGCCTTGACAAGCCCGGTCCCTCGGCGGAGAATCTCCAGCATTCGCAGACGGAAAAATCAACCTAACTATTCAGCACATTGAACACATTTTCATATAAAATCGTCACCCAAAAACCACAGCGGAGCGGACCGTGCGCACCTATTACCTCCACGACCTGGAGCCCGGGGACATCCGGCGCCTCAAGCGGCATCTAAAAGACAACGGCCACAGCTCGCCCCTCGAGGACATGTACTGGTTCGAGATGCCGCAAGAGCTGCTCTCGCAGGTGCAGCGGGAACACGCCGAAGAGTGCGGGCCGTACGTCTTTCCCCTGGAGACAGGGGACACCTGGATCATGCTGGAGCTTTTGGTCCGTCCCCGAAACGCGCTGCACTGCAGCTGCATCCACTACGCCACAGACGAACAGCGCGCCCACATCATCCAGCGCCTGGACGCCATCCTGCGGGAGCTGGGGATCGCCACCTGAGGCCGGGAGCCCTATGCCCCTTCCCTCCGCAATCCAGGACCTTCCCCCCGAGTGGGGGCACCTCTGCCTCGAGGTGGAGCGCTTCCTCCGCCGCGATCTCCAGCTGCCCACTCAGGGAGGCACCGCCCTGCTCGCCCTGTCCGCCGGAGCGGACTCCACCGCTCTCCTGATCCTCTTCCGCGTGCTCGCGCCCAGACTCGGCCTCGCCCTGCGGGCGGCGCACCTGGAGCACGGCCTCCGCCCCGAAGCGCGCGAGGAGGCCGAATTCGTCGAGGAGATGTGCGCCGAGTGCGGCGTTCCCCTCCGTCGCGGGGTCACCTCCGTGCCCCTCTTCGCCCGCCGAACCGGACGCGGAAGGGAAGAGGCGGGCCGAATCCTGCGCTATCGCTTCCTTGCTGGCACGGCACGGGCCCTCGGGGCGGAGTATATCCTCACCGCCCATCACCTGAACGACCTGGCCGAGGACCTGCTCCTGCGTCTGACCCGCGGCAGCGGCTGGCCCGAGCTGTGCGGGATGCGGGCCTTTGATCCGGCCTCCGGGATCCTGCGGCCGCTCCTCCAGGTGCCCAAGCAGCGGCTCACGGACATGCTGCGGGACCTGGAGATCCCCTGGCGCGAGGACAGCTCCAATCAGGATCCTCGCTCCAAGCGCAACCGCATGCGCCACCGCATCCTCCCCCTGCTGGAAGAGGAGAATCCGCGCTTTCTGCAGCACGTGCTCCGCCTCTGGAGGCTGGGCGCCCTGGACCGGCAGGACCTGGAAACGCGGCTGGAGGAGCTGCGCGACAGGGAGGAGCACCCGGACCCGAAGACCATTCGTCTCCCCCGGGCCGAGCTGACCCGGATCCCGGAGGGCCTCAGGCTCCGCTGGCTCAAGGACGCCCTCCAGCGCCTGGGCCGGGGCCAGGCCCTGGCGGAGAACCTCTTTCAGCTGGAGCGGACCTGGCGGGAGGGCCGCACCGGGGCCACGCTCCAGTTCCCCGGGGACAAGCGGGCCCGGATGGGGAAGGAGGGAATCACCCTCTACCGGGAATCGCGCTCCGACTAGCAGAGCGCCCCAATCTTCCAATTGCCGCGTTGCTTCAGAACCCCTTGAGCAGGACCAGGGCGGCCATCGTCGCCCCGAGCCCGGAGAGCACCATGCCGCTGGGGCGCTCCCGGTAGAGCAGCATGGAGAGCACCACCGCGACCACGAAGTGCATCCCGTTGATGGAGGCCACCACGGCCAGCGGCCCCAGGGACAGGGCTCGCAGATAGCAGTAGAACCCCGCCAGATTGAGCACCCCGATCACCACGCCCAGACGGATGGCCGCGGCAGCCCCTCCCGCGGAGGCTTCCTCCTCCGCTGCTGGAGACACGATGTGGGCCAGCCAGGAAAATACGGTGGAAAAGACGTAGGACAGGGCGATGAAGGCCAGGAAGTTGCCCGTGTCCGCGCCGAGCTTGCTGGATATGGAGGCCGCCGCCCCCGCCACCGTGGCCAGCCCCACCTGGGCCCAGGCCTTCCCCATCTCCGAGGGGCCGCCCCCGGAAACGCTCTCCTTGGGACCGGAAAACAGGACAAAGGCCAGCAGGGACAGCCCCACCCCGAGCCACTGCCCCGGGCTGAGCCGCTCCGCAAGAACCAGGGTGGAAAAGAGGACCACCAGCACGATGTTCAGCCGGATCACGGGGAAGACCACTGCCGCCTGGATATGGCGAAGGGCCCGGATATGGGCCAGGGTGGCGCTCACAAAGCTGGCGCTGTTCACCAGGGCGAGCAGAACCAGCCATCCGGGGCTTGCCAGGGGGGCGGGCTGGAGGCTATAGAGGAGACCGCTCGCCAGGGCCACGGTGAGCATGAAGGACAGTGTCGTCCGCGAGGGGCTCAGGCCCCTGAAGGCGGCGACCTTGTACAGAAAGCGCTGCGTGCCGATGAGAAAGAAGGCGAGCAGGGCGAAGACATACCAGCTCATAGCGCAAACGCCTCACACGGAAAAGGACAGCGAGCATGAAGACAGCCCTCTTTGGACCCCCCGGAAGCGGCAAGACCGAGCTCTTTCACGCCCTGGGCCGGACCGGTGCGGCTCGCACCGACCGGGCCATGGTCAAAGTCCCCGAGCCCAGGCTGCAGACCCTGACCGAGGTCTTCCGGCCCAAAAAGATCACCCCCACGGAGATCGAATACGTGGACATCCCCGGGGGCAGCGGCAAGAAGGACGGCCTGGAACAGCGGGTGATGAACGAGATCCGGCCCTGCGACTGCCTCCTGGCCGTACTGGACGGATTCTCCGGATTCTTCGACCCCTCCGCCCAGTGGCAGGAGGTGGAGTCCGAGCTGATCATCTCCGACCTGGCCGTGGCGGAGAAGCGGCTGGAGCGGGTGCGCACGGACAAGCACAAGGGCAAGGACCTGGTGGACCCGGAGGAGGAAGAGCTCCTGCAGCGCGTGGTGGCCCACCTGGAGGGCGAAGAGCCGCTGCGGACCGATGCCGCCCTGGCGGCCGAGCCCAAGCTGCGCGGCTTTCAGTTCCTCTCCGCCAAGCCTATCCTCTATGTCTGGAACGTGGCCGAATCCGAGCTGGAGACCTTCTCCGCTCCCGAGGACCGTCCCTGGCAGGGGCACCTGGTCCTTTCCGCCCACCTGGAGCGGGAGCTGGCCGAGATCGAGGACCCCGAGGAGCGCGAGGCCTTCTTCCGGGACATGGGGATCCGCACCTCGGCCCTGGAGCGGGTCATCGCCGGCACCTACCGCATGCTGGGGCTCATCACCTTCCTCACCGCTGGGGAAAAGGAGGTGCGGGCCTGGACCCTGCCCCGGGGCGGCACCGCGGCGGAAGCCGCCGGAGAGGTCCACTCCGACATCCAGCGGGGATTCATCCGGGCCGAGGTGCTGGCCTGGTCCGACTTCGAGCGCTTGAGGAGCTTCAAGCGGGCCCGGGAAGAGGGCGTCCTCCGGCTGGAGGGCAAGGACTACGTGGTCCGGGACGG
>CAYFSD010000064.1:0-7829 GCA_964345705.1 uncultured Desulfohalobiaceae bacterium | reverse complement strand
GCGGCGGTCGCCTTGAGGAATTCCCGCCGTTTGATCGTCATCGCGTCCCTCCCTTCGTTTACTGGTTGCTCGTTTCTTCATCGGACTTCAGCCGACGCGAGGCCACGACCCCGGCACCGACGGCCGCGCCCACTGCCACGCCGACCAGGCCGGCAGCGGTGGCTGAAACACTGCCGCCCCTTTGGTAGGTGATGTCCGCTGGAGTCGCAGCTGGGGTGTACAAGCTCTCTTTCTTCAGGTCCGCCTCCACGAACTGCGGGATGTGGAATCCGACGCCTTCCTCGCTGCAACCGAAGCAGGGATGGCCCGCCTTGACCGGCCAGGAGCCGACGTCGTTGAAGCCCAGAATGGAGCAGTTGTTGTAGGTCACCGGGCCCTTGCAGCCCAGCTTGTACAGGCAGTATCCCTGTTTGTGGCCCTCGTCCCCGAATTCCTCGGCGAAGCGGCCGGCGTCGAAATGCGGCCTGCGTTCGCAGTTCTCGTGGATGAGCCGGCTGAAGGCGAATTTGGGGCGAGCCTTGTCGTCCAGCTCGGGAAGCTTGTTGTAGGTCAGGTAGTAGGCGACGGCGGAAGTGAAATTGTAGGGATTCGACGGGCAACCGGGAATGTTCATCACTGTCGCGTTGGGAAGGACCTCCTTGACCCCCTTGGCTCCGGTGGGATTGGGCTCTGCGGAGGGGATGCCACCCCAGGCGGCGCAGGATCCGATGGCGATGGTCGCCGCCGCCTTGCCCGCGGTTTCCTTGACGATGTCCACAAAGGGCTTTCCGGCGATCTGGCAGTAGATCCCTCCGTCCTTGGTGGGAATGGAGCCCTCGACCACCAGAATGAATTTGCCGCTGTTCTTCTCGATGGAGTCGTGCATGAACTTTTCGGCCTGGTGTCCGGCCCCGGCATTCAGGGTCTCGTTGTAGTCCAGGGAGATCATTTCCAGGATAAGGGTTTCCAGAGAGGGGTGGGTGGTCCGCAACAGGGACTCGGTGCAGCCTGTGCATCCCTGTCCGGAAATCCAGATGACAGGTGGACGGGTGGGATTCTCCACAGCAGCGGCGATCTTTTCCCCCGCGCTGAGCGGCAGTCCCATGCTCGCGGCCATGACGGTGCAGAACTTGAGGAAATCCCTGCGGGAGTATCCCCTGGCCTTGAGCTGCTTGACGAAGTTCTGTTCGTTCATGCTTCCCCCCTTTACCGTTTGATTTGCGGGTCCACGCGGAAAAACGGATGGCCCCGAAAAACGAATGCCATTCGATTCCCTCTTTTTTGCTGAATCCCTGCGCAGCCTTTACCTCATGCAAGAGTCGATGTGCTGACCATGAATAGATTGCACATTTTGCACAACTACTGGAATTCAATGTATTGTAATCGATTTGTGAAAACCTGACAAGAACAAATTTGTCCTGTTCGGTATTCATGATGCATGTCCCCTGGTCCTTTGGAGTTGGAACGGGAAAAATATCACAAGGGGGTGGATCGATCCCGGGTGGATGCCTTTTTGCTCTGTCGAGGATGATGTCCTCCAACCTGGCGCTGGAGACACCCTTGTTCGGAAGGTATGAAAAACGGCGGTCACACGCTCAGATTTTACCATGTATCATGATAATGGCTCGGATGGCATCTTGTGCGAAATGAAAACGGTCTCTGTCCGCGGCTCGAATTTCTCGGCGTGTTCGGCTCAGTAACCGAGTCCCGATGGATGACGATTGTCTGGACAAGGGTTCGCCACCTGTTGTAAAAGGCTTTTTGAAGTGAGCGAAGATCCGGTGGGCACCGTGCCGTTCCCTGGACCGGCGACACAAGTCCGGGCGCGGCCGTTTGTTCCGAGTTATCAGTCGCGAATATGACGATTTATTTGAGGGAGCTTTTGCGTGGGAGGCACCATACGTTTCGGGATTTCCCTGGATTCCGATCTGCTGGAGAAATTCGACAGGGTGTGCGAGGAGAGGAATTATCCCACCCGCTCGGAGGCGATCCGCGATCTGATCCGCAATGAGCTGGTCCAGAAGGAATGGCAGGATCAGAACCAGGAGGTGGCCGGCACACTGACGCTGGTGTACGATCATCACCAGAGTGATCTGGCGCAGAAAATGATCGAAATCCAGCACGGCGCGCTGGATGTGATCGTGTCCACGCTCCATGTGCACATCGATCACAGGAACTGTATGGAGGTGCTGATCCTCAAGGGAGCGGTCAAGAATATCAACGATATTTCCCAGCGGCTGACCGCCACGCGGGGGATCAAGCACGGCAAGCTCAGTCTGTCCACCACTGGCAAGGATCTGATCTGATGCAGGATGTCCAGAACACCCCGGCGGACGTGACCATCTCCATCGACCGCGTCGGAGTGAAGAACCTTCGCTATCCGCTCATTGTGCGGAACAAGAACGACGGAGCACAGAACACCGTGGCCCAGGTGGACCTGTACGTCGATCTGCCGGCCAGCGCCAAGGGCACCCACATGAGCCGCTTCGTGCAGCTCCTTCACGAATGGTCCGGCGTATTGGACTACACCAGCTTCAAGTACCTTTTGAGCGAGGTGCGGCATCGGCTCGATGCCAGACGATCCCATCTCACCTTCCGCTTCCCCTTCTTCTTGGAGCAGTGCGCTCCGGTCAGCGGAAGCCGGGGGCTCATGAACTACGAGTGCGCCTTCACCGGCGAGCTGGAAGCGGACAAACCAAGGATGTGCCTGGACGTCCAGGTGCCGGTGATGACTGTCTGTCCCTGCTCCCTGGCCATCTGCGAGCAGGGGGCCCACAGCCAGCGGGCCCTGGTCAGCATTCGGGCCGGATTCACCGGCATGCTCTGGCTCGAGGACCTGATCCACATCGCCCAGGATTCGGCCTCCACCCAGGTGCACGCCCTGCTCAAGAGAGAGGACGAGAAGTGTGTCACCGAGCGCGCCTTCGACAATCCCGCCTTTGTGGAGGACGTGGTCCGCAACGTGGCCAACCGCCTCAACGCCCAGCCCCAGATCACCTGGTTCCGCACGGAGGTGGAAAGCTTCGAGTCCATCCACAACCACAACGCGTACGCCTGCATCGAGGCGAGCAAGGAGTGAGCCCGGGGGCTATCCCCTTTCCCGCATGCGGCGGACCCGGAGCAGGAATTCCTGGATCAGCTCCGCGGTAAGCCCCCAGACGGGCTCTTCCGGACAGCGATAGATGGCGACGCGGTGCCTGAGCCCCTCCCAGGTGGAGGCATAGCGCTGGGGAAGACCCAGGTCCTCCACCGGAAGGAGGTCGACCCGTTCGCCCTGGCCAGTGGTGTCAAAGGGATGGATCTCCAGCCTGAGCCAGTAGGTTTCCGGATCGTTCTCCTCGAACCAGGAAACGGGAAGGGTGAATACGCGCTCCACCTCGGCGGGGTCCGGGGCGAGCTCCTCCAGGTCCCGGATGTGGAGAAGGGCGGGAAAGCTGTCCACGGTGATCCCCCGCGGCGAGACCAGGGTGTCCATTCGTCCCAGGAGCGTGATGCGCTCCCTGGAGACACCCAGCTCCTCCTCCGCCTCCCGCAGAGCCGCCTCCCGGCACAGCCGATCGCCCTCGGGCTCGTACTCCCCTCCCGGAAAGCAGATTTCCCCTCCCTGGCGGATGTTCGCCGCCCGCTTCTGGAAGAGGAAGTGCAGCTCGCCCTTCGCTTCCAGCAGGGGAATGAGCACCGCTGCGTTGAAGAAGCGCTCCTTGCCCATGATTCCGGGGTGCCGGGGCAGGGATCGGGAGAGAAGGTCGAGCTCGCCGCGGATCATGCCGGCCTCAGAGCTTGTCCCGTTCCTCGCGGGGGAGAAAGAAGGAGTGCTCCGCTGCGGGAAAGCTCCCCTCCTGCACCTCGGTCTTGAAGCGTGCCGCGGCCTCCCGGATCGTCTCCGCCAGATCGGCGTACTTCTTGGCGAACTTGGGGGGCTGTCCCTGGAAGAGGCCCACGAGATCGTGGAACACGAGAACCTGACCGTCGCATCCGGCTCCGGCGCCGATCCCGATCACGGGAACGGAAACCTCGCTGGCAACGCGTTCCGCGATCTCTGCTGGAACGGCCTCCAGGACGATGCTGAAACACCCCGCCTCCGTAAGGGCCCGAGCCTCCTCGATCAGCTTCCCCGCGGCCTCGGCGCTTTTGGCCTGGACCTTGAACCCGCCCAGCTGGGCCATGCTCTGGGGAGTCAGCCCCAGGTGGCCCTGGACCGGAATGCCGGCGGCGACAATGGCCTCGATCTGGGGCAGGACCGGGGTCCCGCCTTCCAGCTTGATCGCCTGGGCCCGGCCCTCCTTGAGGAAGCGGCCCGCGTTGTGCACCGCCTGCTCCCGGCTCGTCTGATAGGAGAGAAAGGGCATGTCCCCGATCACCAGGGCATGCTCCGCGCCGCGTGCAACGGCCCTGGTGTGGTGCAGCATCTCCTCCATGCCCACGCTGAGGGTGTCCTCGTGGCCCAGAACGGTCATGGCCAGGGAGTCCCCCACCAGGAGCATGTCCATCCCGCTCTGGTCCAGGAGCCTGGCCGAGGGATAGTCGTACGCCGCCACCATGGCCAGCTTGCGCTGGCCCTTGGTTTCGCGGATACCGGGCGCGGTGAGCCTACCGGACATATTCGGCGTCTCCTTGCTGGTTTGTGGCTTCCATGAGTCGAATCAGGCGGGTCAAAGCCCAGTTGACAGGGGCCTCGAGGCCGTAATGTCCGGCCAGCTGCTCCACGGCGCCGTTGATGGCCTCGATCTCCGTGGGCTTGCCGGTGTCCAGATCCTGGTACATGGAGGAGCGGTTGCTCCGCGTCCGGTGGGCGACATCCAGAACCTCCTGCTCCACGGTTTCCGGAAAGTCGAAACCGGCGCTTGCGGCCACCTCGCGCGCCTCGCGCACGGCACAGCAGGCCAGCTCCCGGGCGGAGGGATCGGCCGCGATCCAGCCGTTTCGCACGCGGGCCAGGGCGGTGATCGCGTTGATGCCCACGTTGACCAGGAGCTTCTGCCAGATGAGCCGGTCGATGTCTTCGGACACCTGGCAGGTCAGGCCGGCGCGGTCCAGAAGTGAGGCCACGCGCTGGGCCTCTTCGTCCGCCGCTGCTCCCGGGCGTCCCACATGGCTCGGCCCGTCGCCGCCGTGCTGGATCTCGCCCGGCCCGAGGAGCGTGGCCCCCTGGGCCGTGGTCCCGGCAAGCACCCGCTCGCTGCCCGCGAGCTCCTGGATGAGCCCGACGTTGCCCATCCCGTTCTGCAGGGTCAAGAACAGGGTTTCCCCGGAGCAGAAGGGGAGCATGGAACGCACCGCCCCTTCGGTGTCCCGGGACTTAACCAGGACCAGGATCAAGTCCGGAGACCAGGGAAGATCTCTCGGATCCGAGAGAACCGGGGGATTCAGAGTATGGGTGCTGCCGTCCAGCTCGCGGAGATGAAGGCCGCTCTGCCGCACGGCGCGGATGTGCTCGGTGTTGCGGCTTAAAAGCGCCACAGGCGTTCCTGAGGCGTGCAGCCTGGCCCCGATGAGGCTGCCCAGGGCTCCGGCTCCGAGGACGAGAACGCGCATAATTCCTTCCGCTCCGTTTATTCCCGCGATTTCGCGATACGAAAGAAGCTCTCCACGCGTGGCAAAAGCCGGGGGGAGCGCGGACTACCTGGAAACTTTTAAAATACTCCGGAACAGGCACCCCGGTCAAGACTCGCCCCAAGGAAAGCCCTTTGTCGGGGGAACCCGGAATTCGGGGAAGAGATCGCCGCGGAGCCGAGAGGCAACCTCCCTTCCGTCCCCCAGGGGAGCCCCATTTAGGGAGATCGCGCTGACCACGCCCATGAGGGAATTGGTCAGGAGCACCGCGTCGGCTCGATAAAGGTCGGAGGGCATGAGCGTTCCCCGCACGGTGCCGAAGCCAAGCTCACGGAGAAGGGGGAGCGTCTTTTCCGCGGTGATGCCGGGGAGGACGTGCTCTGATTTCGGAACAACTGCCCGGTTCCCGAAGAGGAGGATCAGGTTGGCGCTGTTCGTCTCGCTGATTGAGCCGTCCGGATTGAGCAAAAGGGCCTCGTCCGCGCCCTGTTCGCGGGCCCATTCCCCGGCCCGGTGCTCCAGGAGATAGCTGAGGGTCTTGTGCCCCGCGAGGGGAGTGCGCCTTGTCTCGGGGAACTGGGCCAGGCGCAGGCCCTCGGCCCCCAGACGCTCCAGGCGGTGGATATAGCGATCGGCGCGCACCAGCAGGGTGTGGTCGTAGGGGGGCGCCTCCCGTTCACCCCGTGCGACGAGGATCTTGACCAGGGCCGGTCCCCGCTCCAGCCCGTTGGCCCGCAGCACCTGCCGGATCGCCTCAGACCAGTCCGGATCCGGGGGATTCTCCAGGAAGAGGCTGCGCCAGGATTGCTGCAGACGTTGGAGATGGTCCTGCAGAAAGTAGGGCTGACCGTCGAAGGCGCGCACGGTCTCGAAGAGGCCCTTGCCGTAATGCAGGCCCGGGGACAGGGCGGAGACCTTCGCCTCCTCAGGGGGCGCCAGCCCTCCGTCGATCCAGACAAGCCCATTGCTTGGCCGTGCCCCGGACTCCGGAGCGAGGCACTCCCGCATGGTGCGTCCCTTGTCCAGGGTTTCCCGGTATTCCGCATTCGGATCGGAGTCCAGGACCACGCCTCCCCCCACGGAATAGATCGCGTCGTCCTCGAGGAGGGTCACCGTACGGATGGCGATGGACAGATCCAGGCACGGGGTGAATCCAAGGTATCCGAGGCTTCCGGTGTACACGTGCCGGCAACGCGGCTCCAGCTCGTCGATGATCTCCATGGCTCTCACCTTGGGACAGCCGGTGATGGATCCGCCGGGAAAGGCGGCGCGAACGAGGTCCGTGCTTGACTTTCCCTCGGCGAGCCTGCCGCTGACCACGGAGACGAGGTGGTGCACGTTGGCATAGGACTCCAGTCCCCTGTGGCGAAACACTTCCACGCTTCCCGGAACGCAGACCTTGCCCAGGTCATTGCGCACCAGGTCCACGATCATGGACAGCTCTGCCGCGTCCTTGTCGCTGGCCAGGAGCTCCTCCGCGAAGCCACGGTCCGTCTCGGGAGTGGCTCCCCGCGGCCTGGTGCCCTTGATGGGCCGGGATTCCACGGAGTCCCCTCTGCGGGCCAGGAATCGCTCGGGGGAGGTGGAAAGGACTTCATGGCCCTCGGCCCGGATATAGGCGTAAAAGGAGGCTGGGTTGGCCGCGAAGAGCTCGCGGAAGGTGGTGAAGCCGTCCCCACGGGCTCCCGTCCGGAAGCGCTGCGACAGATTGACTTGGTACACGTGGCCGCTGCGAATGTATTCCCTGATCGCATCCACGGCCCGAAGATATCCGTTGCGGCTGAAGGTGCTCTCCGGGAGGGGGCCGGGTGCAGCCCGGGACGTCTCGGGCGCCGGAGAAGGTCCGGAGCACCTTGCCCGGAACCAGCGCCCGATCCGTTCCGCACGATCCCATGGCTCTCCGTGTCGCAGAGGGACCCACAGAGTGGCTTCCGGGGCCCCCGCGGGATGCTCCAGCAGGGCGCTCGGGGCGTAAAGTAGCATCTCCGGCAGGCCCAGATCATCCACTGCCGTCCGGGGGAGGTCCTCCAAATAATCCTTGAGATCATAGGTCAGATATCCGAAGAGACCTGAAATAGGCTTGTCCACCGGCCCGTCCCGGAGATGGTGAAAGTCCAGGATGCGGCTCAGGACGTCGAAAGGGTCCTCTTTCTGGTTTCTCCTGTGGCCGTCCACCTCCAGCTCCACGCTTCCGCGGTGGGCCCTCAGGGCGAGCCAGGGTGCGACAGCGAGGAAGCTGCGGCTGGAGCAGTCCCTGCTTCCGCAGCTGTGCAGGACCACTGTGCCCTCATCCCGGG
>CAYFSD010000063.1:0-7877 GCA_964345705.1 uncultured Desulfohalobiaceae bacterium | reverse complement strand
TCAGAGATCAGAGGTCAGAGATCAGAGATCAGAGGTCAGAGATCAGAGATCAGAGATCAGAGGTCGGAGATCGGAGATCGGAGGTCGGACGTCGGATGTCGGATGTGAAGATGGCCAAGGAGTGATTCGTTCCTTGTGATGTGTTATTTGGCCTGGACTGAACCGATGGTGCCTCTTGCATTTTTACACGCCGAATAACGAATAATAGATAACGGATAACGAACAAGGAGCCCAGGGTATGGATTCCGTATTGAACAAGATAGAGCGGGAGCAGATGCGGATAGACATCCCGGAATTCAAGTCCGGCGATCTCATCGACGTGCATCTGCGCATCATCGAGGGCGAGAAGGAACGGATCCAGGTTTTCCGGGGCACTGTTCTGCGCAAGCGGGGCTCGGGAAACAACGCCACCTTCACCGTGCGCAAGGTTTCCGGGGGAATCGGCGTGGAGCGCGTCTTCCCCATGCACTCTCCCTCCATCGAAAAGATCGAGGTGGTGAGCCGCGGCAAGGTGCGCCAGAGCCGGATCTACTTCCTGCGCGACCTGAAGCACAAGCAGGCCCGACTGAAGACCAGGGAGAATCGGTAAAATCCGGAACTCCGCGTGACCAAGCGATCCCAGATCCTTTCCGGCGTGGACGAGGCCGGCCGGGGCTGCCTGGCCGGCCCGGTCGTCGCTGCCGCGGTCATTCTTCCCGAGCAGGATCTCCTTTCCGGGCTGACGGATTCCAAGCGACTCACGCCCTCCCAGCGCGAGGACCTGGAGCATCGGATCAAGGCTGTGGCTCGAACCTGGGCTGTGGGCCTCGCCTGGCCCCGCGAAATTGAGCGGATCAACATCCTGCAGGCCTCGCTTCAGGCCATGCAGCGGGCCGTTAACCGGTTGCGGAGCTCTCCGGACCTGGTCCAGGTGGACGGTATTCATCGTCTGCCCGGCTCGATTCCCTGTCAGTGCGTGAAACAGGGCGACCTGACTGTCCCGGCGATATCCGCGGCTTCCATCCTGGCCAAGACCTTTCGGGACAGGCTGATGGTTAAGCTGGACAAAAAATACGCCGGGTACGGCTTCGGCAGGCACAAGGGATACGCCACAGGGGAGCATCTGGACTCCCTGCGCCGCCTCGGCCCCTGTCTCATGCACCGTCACAGCTTCAAGCCGGTCCGGGAGGCCGGCGCCCAGGAGGCCAGGCAGTGGTTGCCAGGCATCTACGGCATGGACGAGCCGGAGAGGTGATGGCCGCGGCCTATCTGGAGTGCCGCGGGTATGCCATCCTTTCCCGCAACTGGCGCAGCAGGCGCGGGGAGATTGACCTCATCTGCTCCGGGGGGCGGGAGATCGTCTTCGTCGAGGTCAAGACCCGGGTGGATACGGATTACGGCCTGCCGGGCGACGCCCTGACCCCCAAGAAGAGCCGCCGGCTGCTGCAGGCCGCGAGTCTGTACTTGAGCCAGAACGAGCTCTGGGATCGTCCCTGCCGCTTCGATCTCTTGAGCGTGAGCCTGCGGGAGCAAGGATGCGAGATCCAGCATGACCGCGACGTCATCTCCTTCAGCGAAGACGGGTCGGCTCTGGGTCGTGGCCACGCCCATTGGCAACCTTGGTGATCTGAGCCGGCGCGCCGTCGAGGTCCTGACCAGGGCCGAGCTGATCCTGGCGGAAGACACCCGGAGAACGGGCCTTCTCCTGCAGCAGCTGGACATCGCTCCCCAATCCTTCCTCAGTCTCCACGAGCACAACGAGGACCAAAGGGTTCGAACCGTGCTGGACGCCCTGAGCCGGGGCCGGGAGCTGGCCCTGGTCTCCAGTGCGGGCACCCCCCTGGTCTCGGATCCTGGATTTCGGGTGGTGCGCCAGTGCAGGGAACAGGGATTCCGGGTGGAGCCCGTGCCCGGACCCAGCGCGCCCGTCACCGCCCTCATGGCCAGCGGCCTGCCCCCGCACCCTTACACCTTTCTCGGATTCCTGCCCCGCAGGCAGCGGGAGCAGGAACGGCTTTTCGCGTCTTTCGCGGACATTCGAACCACGCTCGTTTTCTTCGAGCGCAAATCGCGGATCGAGGCCTCGCTGAAGGCGGCGCACCGGTGTCTCGGCAGCCGCGAGGTCTGTTTGGCCAGAGAATTGACCAAGCAGCACGAAGAATTTATCTTTATCAAGCTCGGGGACTGGGAAAAGCTTCCCCGCGAGCTCCGTGGGGAGCTCACCGTGGTTGTGGGGCCGCCGGAGAAGGATGCTGGCCCCACTCCGGAATCCGAGGTGCAAAGCGTTCTCCAGCAGGAGCTGCAAAGGGGAGGGCGACCGAAGCAGATCGCCGAGCGCGTGGTATCCAGGGTCCGCGGATGGAGAAAAAAGTCGGTGTACGATCTCTATCTGCGTTCCCCGGTCGGAGAGGCCCCCGAGGGATCGAACGGGGAAGCTCTTTAGGAGAAGGGATGGGCCTAGGGTACAGGGAGCTGTTTGCTTGCTTCGCGCGGACCTATCTCATGGGTACCGCCTTCAATACCCGGGGATTGCAGAATGTCGGCCTGGCCTACGCCATGGATCCGGGCCTGAGAGCGTTCTACAGGGACCCCCAGGCCCTGGAATCTGCCAGACGACGCTACCTGGCCCTGTACAACACCCATCCCTGGTGGAACCCCATGCTGGTGGGGTATTTTCTTTTTCTGGAGGCCCAGATCTGCAGCGGGGGGCTTTCTCCCCAGGCCATCGAACGGATCAGGGGCACGACCACATACACCCTCTCGGCGATCGGCGACTCCTTTTTCGGCGGTTCGCTCATGATCCTCTGGTCCCTGACCGAGATCGCCTTCCTGGTCCAGGGCATGATCTGGACCGCTGTGGCTTGGTTGGTCGGACCACTGATCCTTTTGCAGGGATTCAAGCTGTGGACCTTTTGGCTGGGATGGCGCAAAGGGCTGTCCGTGTTGCAGAAGCTGCGCAAGCTCAACCTTATTGCCTGGGCCGAACGGATAAAGCTGATCAACGCCTTGTTGCTTGCCCTGGTCTGGGCTATCCTTTTTCCTGTAGGCAATTATGGTGCTTGGCCCCTTGCCGTGGCTCTGCTTTCCGGGGCCGCCGCCTATCTGGTAGCGGCTCGAGGAGTGCCCAGGGAAATATTTCTCTTCGCCCTTGCCGGCGCTTTTTGTCTCTGGGGGATCCTTTTCTGAGATGCGGGGCCCTATTCCCGACCTGAAAGGGATAGAATCGGAGAAGATCGGATTGCGGCAGCCCTTGCGACTGGATCCGGAAAGAGATGACCAGGCCGGTTTCGGTGAGCGTCCCGAGAAGGGCTTCCGTGACGCAATTCCGTGCCTTCGCCTTTTGGTCTCCTTTCGAGCGCAAATACAGGAAGCCCATGAAACAGAATAGCGACAAGATGACTATGCAGGATCAAGATCAGGAAGTTCGCCTCGAAGTCTCCGTGTGTCAGGAAATGGGGCTGCACGCCCGTCCCGCTGCCCAGCTTGCGCGGGAAGCGGGAGACTTTGAGAGCACGATCCACATCGAGCTCAATGGGGACCGGGCGGATGCCAAGAGCGTGCTGGACATCCTCAGCCTGGCCGCGGCCAAGGGGTCGAAGCTCAACATCGTGGCCTCCGGACCGGATGCCCCCGAGGCCGTGGAGCAGATCCGCCGCTTCTTCTGCAACGACTCTCCAGAGACCGAAAAGGCATGGCCAGAACAGTCCTGACCGGCGAGGCGGTATCCTCGGGGGTTTCCGTGGGCAAGGCCTATCTGCTGGCCAAGGGCCACTACTGCCTGACCTCAGTGCAGAATATCCCCGAGGATCATGTGGACCAGGAGGTGGCCAGGCTGCAAAGCGCCTTCGAAAGGGCCCTGCAGAGCCTGGAGCGGATCAAGAGCTCGGTTCCGCAGGAGCAGCAGGAGCACGCCGCGATCCTGGACTCGCATATCATGATCCTCCGCGATCCCAAGCTGCGGAGGAAGACGGAGCGATATATCCGCGAGCTGTTGATGACCGCGGAGTGGGCCCTGGAGAAGGGGGTCGCCGATGTGGAGAAGGGCTTCAACAAGGTGGATGACGAATACTTCCAGGCCAGGGCCAACGAGATCCGGCTGCTCGCCCACCGGGTCATGAGCCACCTTTCCGGGAACGCCTCTTCCATCAAGCCCATCACCTCCAGGGTGATCCTCATCGCTCACGACCTGACTCCGGCGGACACGGTGGAGCTCAACGTGAGCAAGATCATGGCCCTGGCCACGGCGCAGGGGGGGCGCACCTCCCACGTGTCCATCATGGCCAGAAGCCTGGAGATCCCCGCGGTGGTCGGCGTGGAAGGCGTGGATTCCGAGGTGAGCGACAGCGACTTTATCATCGTGGACGGCTTCCGGGGCAAGGTGGTCGTGGATCCGGATGACGAGGAGCTGGAGCACTACACCAACCTGAAGTACCAGTTCGAGAGCTACCGTCGGGAGATCATGCGTCACCGGGATCTGCCCGGTGAAACCGGGGACGGATACCGCATCAGCGTCATGGCCAACATCGAGCTCTTCGAGGAGGTCCGCGCCGTTCTGGACTACGGCGGCGAAGGGATCGGCCTGTATCGAACGGAGTATTCCTATCTCTATCGCCACAAGCTCCCTTCCGAGGGAGAGCTCGCCGAGGAATACAGCGACCTTGCCTCTCTGATGTACCCCAAGCGGGTGACCATCCGGACTCTGGACGCCGGAGGGGACAAGATCGGCAAGGGGTTCGAGAAGCTGGAAGAGGCCAATCCGGCCCTGGGACTGCGCGCGGTTCGCTTCTGCCTCCAGCACAGGGACATCTTCAAGACCCAGCTGCGGGCCATCCTGCGGGCCAGCAGACATGGCTCCATCGCCCTGATGTTTCCCATGATCTCCGGCCTCAACGAGCTGGGGCAGGTCAAGCAGGTCCTGGAGGAGGCCAAGGAGGATCTTCGCGCGCAGGGTATCGGCTTCGACGAACACCTGCCTGTGGGAATCATGGTCGAGCTCCCCTCGGCGGTCATGGTGGCCGATCTATTGGCCCGCGAGGTGGACTTCTTCAGCATCGGCACCAACGACCTGATTCAGTATTCCCTGGGGATCGACCGCACTAACAGGCACGTGTCCCATCTGTATCAGCCGCTGCATCCGGCCCTGATCCGGAGCATCAAGCACGTCGTGGACGCGGGCCACAAGGAGGGGATCGAGGTCAGCATGTGCGGGGAAATGGCGGTGGATCCCTACTGTCTGCCCGTGCTTCTGGGCATGCAGGTGGACAACCTGAGCCTCAACCCGCAGTCCATCCCCGTGATCAAGAAGGTCATGCGGCAACTGGACACCGAGGAGTGCTTCGATCTCCTCAAGCGGGTCCTGGAGAGCGACTCAGTGACCCAGAGCAACCGCCTGGTCAAGGAGAATGTGTTCAATCGGTTCCCGGACGAGATGCTCTTCTATTCCTCCATGCTGGAAAAGACGACGTGAGCCCGGAGATCGGAGATCGGAAGTCGGAGATCGGAGATCAGAGGTCGGAGATCGGATGTCAGGGGTCGGAAGTCAGTGAATCAGTATGTCAGTTGGTCGGTGAGTCAATGTGTCAGTGAAGAGGTGAATCGGTTGGTCGATGGGTGAGATGTGGCTCACTGGCCCCAAAGGCAAAGGTTCCGCTGACTGAGCAACTGATTCACTGACAAGTCGGAGGCTGGAGAATAGAAGGGCAGCTGGAGTCCTCCGGAGTCGGCACCCCAACGCAACAAGCCAATATCACGGGCGGATCATTTCTCCATGGGCGCGAAAAAGAAGAAGGCCAGCAAGCAGGACGAGCAGAACAGGGTGGTGGCCCGGAACAAGAAGGTGCCTCGCATCTTCGAGATCCTGGAGACGCTTGAGGCGGGCATCTCCCTGACCGGATCGGAGATCAAGTCCATTCGCGCCGGGAGGGTGAGCTTCAAGGACAGCTTTGTCTACTTCAAGAAGGACGAGGCCTTTCTCACCGGAGTCCACATATCGCGCTACGAGAACGCGGTTTTCACCGGACACGAGCCGGAGCGGGACCGCAAGCTCCTGCTCCACAAGCGGGAGATCGAGGCCTGGCGCGGCCGCTCCGAGCAGAAGGGCCTGACCGTGGTGCCCACCAAAATCTCTCTGCGGAGCGGCCTGGCCAAGATGGAGCTGGCCCTGGCCAAGGGCAAGCGGATCCACGACCGCCGCGAGGACATGAAGCGACGGACCGAGGAGCGGGAGACGGCCCGCGAGGTCGCCAGAAACACCAAGATCGATTGGTAGGAGCCCATAGCCCCTCGCCTCCGAACATCTCCATCACCCACTTCCCATTCGGAGACAGATGAGCAACGAGAGATCAGAGGACAGCGCGCCGGAAACGGATGGACTGACCGCGTCCCATAAGCGATTCCTCCGGGACCTCTTTCCCGGAAGGCAGTCCCTTTTCGGCCAGGATCGAGCCTGGATCTACGGCTCGGACGCAAGCCCCTTCTTCGCCAGGCCCTGGGCCGTGGTCCGACCCTCGGACACGGAGCAGGTCCGGCAGCTCCTCGCCTGGGCCCAGACGGAACGGGTCCCCGTCTTTCCCCGCGGCCGCGCGACCAACGTGGTGGGGGGATGCGTTCCCCAAGGCGGCGGGGTCGTGCTCTCCACCCTCTTCCTGGACCGCATCCTGGAAATCGACGAGCGGGACTTCATCGCCGTGGCTCAGCCCGGAGTGGTTACCTCCCGACTGCAGGCGCGAGCGGAGGAGGCGGGCCTTTTCTATCCCCCGGACCCGGCCAGTGTGGGCATCTCCAGCATCGGCGGCAATGCGGCGACCAACGCCGGGGGAATGTCCGCGGTGAAGTACGGGGTCACCGGAGGCTACATCCTCGGTTGCGAGGCGGTTCTGCCCGGTGGAAAGGTCCTCCGCTGCGGGGGCAGGGTGCACAAGAACGCCGTGGGGCTGGACCTCACCTCCCTGCTCGTGGGATCCGAGGGGACCCTGGCGGTGATGACCGAGCTCACGCTCAAGCTCCTGCCCCGGCCGGCGGCGAGCGCTTCCCTCCTGGCCGAATTTCCGGATCAAACAGCAGGGCTGGAGGCCGCGGCAGCCGTTTTCCGCTCGGGCCGACTGCCTGCGGCAGTGGAGTTCATGGACCGTCAGGCCGTTGAGTGCTTGCGCTCCACCGGCGCCTGTGCGATAGCTCGGGAGACGGATTGCCTGCTCCTGTTCAAGCTGGACGGCCCCGAGTCGTGCCTGGAGCCGGATATCGAGGCCCTGGAGCGGGTCCTGCGCCAGTGCGGGCCCAACAGCATCAGCACGGCCGTGACGCCGCGAGCCGAGGAGGATCTGTGGCAGGCGCGCCGCGCCCTCAATCCGGCCAGCTTCCAGCTTGGGCCGAAGAAGCTGTCCCTGGACGTGACCGTTCCCCGGGGCAGTGTGAGCCGCGCCGTGGACCGGGCCCAGGAGGCGGGCCGGGATAACGGGATTTCCGTGATCACCTTCGGCCACCTGGGGGACGGGAATATCCACGTCAACTTCATTCACCGCGACGAGGCCGACCAGGCGGAAGCGGCCCGGAATGCCGCCTCGGAGCTGGCGCATCACGTGCTGCAACTGCGCGGCACCGTCTCTGGAGAGCATGGCGTGGGACTGGCCAAGCTCCACTATGTGAACCGGCAGCTGGGGCGGGAGCAGCTGGAGCTCATGCGCGGCATCAAGCAGGTCTACGACCCCTGCGGGATCCTCAATCCGGGCAAGGGGTATTGACGAGGGTTCACGGTTCCGGGTTCAAAACGAAGACAATAAAGATCGGTTTCCTATTCCTTCTCTCCAACCCGGAACGGGGAACCGTGAACCTGGAACCGTTCACGGTGAACCCCGCAACCTGAAATCTTCCATCAAGCATACGGAACGCTATCTATGTTC
>CAYFSD010000062.1:0-7937 GCA_964345705.1 uncultured Desulfohalobiaceae bacterium | reverse complement strand
ACGACCTTGAACTTTTTTCGCGCCTTGCACTTGGAATTTTTGAACGCCCTGCCTGGTAAGGACTTTTTCAACAGCCTGTTAAGCCCCTGAACATGACAAACCAAGCCTTCTCCGCTGATAGCCTGCTCACAGGCAGGATCCGGAGAGGCAATCCCGAATGAGTGATCCATGGACGCAATCAATACCTCTACAACGCGTTTTCTCCCCCGCCTGAGCGGGGAGGAGCTGCACAAGCGACAGCTCGAGGGCCTCAAGTGGACCGTGGAGCACGCCTGGCGGGGCAATGCCTTCTACCGTCAGCGGCTGAGCGAGGCGGGCGCGGAGCCCGGGGCCATCCGCGGTCTGGACGACCTGCGCCGTCTGCCCTTCACCACGGCGGAGGACCTCAAGAGCGAATACCCCCTTCCCTTTCTGAGCGTGCCCGAGGAGGAGGTGGTGCGCATCCACGCCTCCTCCGGAACCACGGGCAAGCGCAAGATCCTGGCCTACACCCAGCGGGATGTGGACGTATGGAAGGACATGATGGCCCGCTGCTATGAGCTGGCCGGCCTGTCCCGCCTGGACCGGGTGCAGATCGCGGTGGGATACGGGCTGTGGACCGCCGGGGCCGGGTTCCAGCTCGGCTGCGAGCACTTCGGGGCCACGGCGCTTCCCCTGGGACCGGGCAATCTGGAGATCCAGCTGCAGTTCTTAACGGACATGCAGTCCACCTGCCTCTGTTCCACCGCGTCCATGGCCCTGCTTTTGGCGGAGGAGGTGGAGCGGCTGGGCCTGCGGAACCAGGTCAACCTGAAGAAGATCATCTTCGGCTCCGAGCCCCATACCCCCAAGATGCTGGAGCGGGTGCGCCGCGTCTTCGAGCTGGAGGACACCTTCGACATCCCCGGCATGACCGAGCTCTACGGTCCGGGGACCGGCCTGGAGTGCGCGGCGCACGAGGGCCTGCACTACTGGGCGGACTACTTTATTTTGGAGATCGTGGACCCGGGCACCCTGGAGCCGGTGGAGCCCGGCGAAGTGGGGGAGATGGTGGTCACCACCCTGTGCAAGGAGGCCGCGCCGCTCATCCGCTATCGAACCCGCGACCTCTGCCGCCTGATCCCCAGGGCCTGCTCCTGCGGGCTGGAGCTGCCCCTGCACGACCGCATCCTGGGGCGCTCCGACGACATGTTCATCTTCCGCGGGGTGAACATCTATCCGGGCCAGATCGCGGAGGTCCTGGAGACCTTCCCCGAGGCGGGATCGGAATACCAGATCGTCCTGGAGCGGCATCAGGGCAGGGACGTCATGCTCCTCCACGTGGAGCGGGCGCAGGGGGCGAGCTCGGACTTTGATCTCAATCTGGGCCGGGCCATTTCCCTGGCCCTGCGCAAGCAGCTCCTGGTGACCCCGGAGGTGCGGGTGGCGGATCCGGGGGATCTGCCCCGGACCTTTGGCAAGAGCAAGCGGATACTTGATCGACGCAACGACGAGGGGTGAGGGGTGGGGGTTTGGACGAATACGCGCCCCTCTCCTTCGTTGCTGTTCGATTGTGAGGTCCTCATGTATGTGCAGGGCGCCCACAATCTTCCAATTGCTGCGTTGCTTCAAAAAGCTCAAACTCTCACGTAGGCTCACTACGCTGCGAGTTTGAGCTTTTCTCGCGCCTTGCACTTGAAATTTGTGAACGCCCTGCTGAGAACGATATGTGGTGGAGGATGAGAGGACCTTCGCTGGGAGTGTGGGCTTGGAAAGGGAAGCTCTTCTCCGCGCCTCCGCGCCCCTGCGTGAGATGATCTTTCTCAGATATCGAGCCGGTTCTAGGGCGATGGGTCGTGCGGGGGCTCGATCCTGGCGATGTCTTCGAATCGGTCGAAGTCCTCGTCGTAGCTGTAGATTTCCTTGAGGTTGTTGGCGCGTATATAGGCGACGTTGAAAGCGTCCGCGAAAGGAATGTTCTTTCTCGTGTGAATTTCCAGCGCGTCAATCACCGTGTCCGCCTCACGAAACTTGAGCCCCCGGAGCTCCAGGATCGGCTGGAGGAGGTTCCGAACCTCCTCTGCACCCACCTTGTAAAATCTCTCCAAAGTGAAGACGGTTTCGAAGATCACCAGAAGATTGGTGGTCGCCTTTTCCTGGTTCCGCTCCAGACGGTTGAGCAGAGCCAGGGAATTGGCGGCCTTTTCCGAGTCGTCGCCGGTGAGGTAGCGGAAGAAGACATTGGTGTCGATGAAACGCATGACTTAGCTCTCCTCTCCGACATCCTCTCCCACGCCTCTCTCGAAATCCTCTCTGAGCCGTCGAAAATCCTCGGGTCTGTTGCGGGGGGGCACCTTGCCGAAGTTTTCTTCCAATCTGGAAACAAGAGGAACGATTTTGACCGCATCGCCTTCGATCTCGAAGCGAACCTGATCACCCGGGGCCAGACCCAGGTGTTCCCTGATCCGCTTGGGCAGGGTGATCTGGGATTTTTGGGTCAATGCGGTTGTGGGTCGTTTTTGGGTCATACCCATACCTCCAAGCCATGTATTACCATAAAGACAGTATTACTTTATCCATGTGCAAGGGACGGGTCAAGGCTGGGTGCCATGCTGTTGGATGGAAGCTGATCCGTAACGACGAGACAATGGGGAGAAAGGGTGAGATACGAAAAGAGCCCCTGCTTCTAGCAGGGGCTCTCGGCGGAAAGCTCTTCTCCGCGCCTCCGCGCGAGAAAATTCTTTCGGTGTTACACCGTCCGCGGCGCGAGCCCGGCGTCCAGCTCCAGGCCGAGCATGAGGTTGGCGTTGGCCAGGGCCTGGCCGGAGGCGCCGCGATTGAGGTTGTCGATGGCGGAGACAATGATGATCTTGCCGCTGCGCGGATCCTGGATCACCCCGATGTCGCAGTACATGCTCCCGCGCACGCTGGAGAGCCTGGGGATCTCGCCACGGGGCAGAACGCGGACCCAGCCCTTGTCCCGGTAGTATTCGGAACAGGCCGTGGCGATGTCGTCCACGCTCGCCCCCACTGCCGGATCGGCGTACATGGTGGAGATGATTCCCCGGTCCAGGGGAAGGAGGTGGGGATTGAAGGACACGGTCAGATCCCTGCCCGCGACAGCGGAGAGCTCCTGCTCGATCTCCGGGGTGTGGCGGTGGGCCCCTCCCAGGCCGTAGGGCCGGAAGTCGTTTTCGATCTCGCAGAAGAGAAAGTCCGGCTTGAGCTTTTTCCCGGCTCCGCTGGCCCCGGACTTGCTGTCCAGGATCAGCCCCTCGGGGTGGATCAGCCCTTGGGCCAGGGCGGGGGAGAGCCCCAGGATGACGGAGGTGGGATAGCAGCCGGGGTTGGCCACGAGCTCGGCCCGGGCGATGCGGTCGGCGAAGAATTCCGGCAGCCCGTACACCGCTTCCTGCAAGAGGTCGCCCCTGGTGTGTTCCAGGCCGTACCAGTAGGTGTACGTCTTCTCCTCGCGCAGCCGGAAGTCGGCGCTCAGGTCCACCACCTTGATGCCCCGGTCCAGGAGCAGGGCGGCCATCTCCATGGCCGCGCCGTTGGGAACGGCCAAAAAGGCGATGTCGCAAGCGCTAGCGATCTGCTCCGTGTCCGGGGCGGAAATGGTCACTTGGCCCTGCGCGGTATCCCGCAGGGCGGGGAAGAGGTCCTGAAGCAGCCTGCCCTCGTTGTCCCTGGAGGTGGCCACCGTGAGCTCAAGCTGGGGGTGAGCCGCCAGCAGCGCGGCCAGCTCGGCCCCGGTGTATCCGCTGATGCCCACGATTGCGGCGCGGATGGTGTCCTGCATAGAATAATCCTCGTTCGGGCGGAGTTGGTTGCCTGAGCCGCGGGATCAGCACTTCTGCACGTACTTCATGCGCAGCTCGAAGAGGATGCTGTTCAGCATTTCCCGTTCGTCCGGGGTGAGGTTGCCCTTGGTCTTCTCTTCGAGCATGCCCAGAAGGTCGATGGTGTGCCTGGCCATGTCCATGTTGCAGGTGGTCTTCTCTCCGGTCTCGGGGTCCGGGACTTCCCCGAGGTAGACCAGCACGGAGGAGGAGAGGGACATGATGAAGGTGCTCATGTCCACCTTGGGCATGGGCTCATACGGGCTGCCGGTGACCTTCTCCGTGTATTTCTCCGCCGCCTCGCGCTGTTCCTCCGGAGAGCGGTGCGTGCCCAGGTTGTCCAGGGGGTTGCCATCTTGGTTCATAGTGCCTCCCCGGCACGATTGGGGTGTTCGGTGTCCTTGCCCTCGGTGGGGAGCGGTTCCCGCCAGGCCGCGGTGTAGGCCTCCAGGGCCCGCTCCAGGAAGTCGGGCTCCGCGTGGAGACGGGTCTCGCGGGAAAGCACCTCCCGCAGCGCGGAGAGCCCGGCCAGCAGATCGGACCAGTCCAGATAGCCCATGTGGCCGATGCGGACCAGCCGTCCCTTGAGCTGCTCCTGGCCGCCGGCCATGTACACGTTGTATTCGGAGGCGATGCAGTCCAAGAGGGCCTTGCCGTCCACGCCCTCGGGAAGCAGGAGGCTGGTCAGCCCCCAGGTGAACCGCTCCGGCACGAGGGGTGTCAGGCCCATGGCCCGCACGCCTGTTCTGGTCATCCGGGTCAGGGCCCACTGCTTGCGGTAGACCCGTTCGTATCCGGTCTCGCGGAAGAGCTCCAGGGCCGCCTCCAGGGCGAAAATGAGATTCACCGGCGTGGTGAACTGGGTCTGCCCGTCTCGGACCTTGTCCCGTTCCTTGAGGAGATCGAAGTAAAAGCAGTCCGTGCCCGCCTGCTCGGCCCGCTCCCAGGCCCTTTCGCTCAAGCTGATCAGGGCCAGGCCGGGGGGCAGCATGAGCCCCTTCTGCGAGCCGGTGAGCAGGCAGTCGATCCCCCAGCGGTCCATGGGGCAGGGGGAGATGCCCACGGCGGAGATCCCGTCCACCACGAGCAGGGCGCTCGATTCCCGGGTGATCCGGCTGATCTCCTCCACGGGATGCAGCACGCCGGTGGAGGTCTCCGAGGCCTGGATCAGGACTCCGGCGATATCGGGCTGCTCCCTGAGCCTGTCCGCAATGTCTCCCGGAGGGATGGCCTCGCCCCAGGGATAGGCCAGGGTCTCCACCTCGAGCCCTTGGGTGCGGGCGATGTCCTCCCAGCGCTGGCCGAACTTGCCCGCCTTGGCCACCAGGACCCTGTCCCCGGGCCGGAAGAGATTGCTCACCGCGGCCTGCATGGCCCCGGTCCCGGAACAGGCCAGGGGCATGACCGGCTGCTCGGTGCCGAAGAGGCGCCCGAGCTCCGGCTGGATCCGGTGCATGATCTCCTGGAAGGGCGCCTTGCGGTGATGGATCATGTCCCGGCCCAGAGCAACCTTGACCTCGGGGGCGAGCTCCGTGGGTCCGGGGGTCAGCAGGCGCTGCTTGTTCAGCATGTCGATGTATAGCTCCTCGCCGCGGCGTTCCCGTGATCGGGAAGGGCGGCTCTTGTCTTCACCGAGGCGGCCTCAGTGGGCTTTTGCCCAGTTTTCGCCCAATCCCCAGTCGACTGTCAAGGGAACCTCCAGCTCGGCCACTCCGGACATGATCGCGGCGAGGCGCTCCCCGGCCTGGTGTGCCCGGTCCCGCGGGACCTCCATCAGGAGCTCGTCGTGGACCTGGAGGATGAGTGCCGCGTTTTGCTCGGCGAGCTCCGCATCCCCCGCGGCGCGGAGCATGGCCTTCTTGATGATGTCCGCCGCGCTGCCCTGGATCACCGTGTTCACCGCGAGGCGCCTGGACTGCTGGGCGAGGTTCTCGTTGCGGGAGGTGATGTCCGGCAAAAGCCTTCGGCGGCCGAGGAGGGTGGTCACATAGCCCCGCTCCTCGGCCCCCTTCTGGATGCTTTCGAAGAGCCGGCTCACGCCCTCCAGCTTGCTGAAGTAGATCCGGATGAACTCCTTGGCCTCCTTCACCGTCAGGCCGGTTTCCCGGGCCAGCTTCTGCGGGCCCATGCCGTAGATGAGGCCGAAGTTGATGGTCTTGGCCCGGCGCCGCTCGTCGGGGCTGATCGCCTCGCTGTCCTTTTCCAGAATGAGGCCCGCGGTCCTCCTGTGGATGTCCTCCCCGCCGGTGAAGGCCTCCACCAGGTTGGGGTCCCCGGAAAGGTGGGCCAGGATCCGCAGCTCGATCTGGGAGTAGTCCGCCGCCACCAGGAGATTGCCCTCTTCGGGAACAAAGCAGGAGCGCATCCTGGGCCCGAACTCTCCCCGGATGGGGATGTTCTGCAGGTTGGGCTCGCTGCTGGAGAGCCGTCCCGTGGCGGTGTTCATCTGGTTGAACCGGGAGTGCAGCCTGTCCCCCTGATCCACGAGCCGGGGCAGGGGCTCCAGATAGGTGGAGCGCAGCTTCTCCAGGCTGCGGTAGCGAAGGATCCGGTCAACGATGGAGTGCTGGCTCCGCAGGCCCTCCAGGACCTCGCTCGAGGTGGACGGGGCCCCGGACGGGGTCTTGCGCACGGGGCCAAGGCCCAGCTCGGTGAACAGGACCCTGGCCACCTGCTGGGAGGAGCGCAGATTGAATCGTTCCCCGGCCAGGCCGTACACGGACTCCGACAGCTCCTCCAGCTCGTTCTGCACGTCCTGCAGAAAGGCCCGGAAGGCCTGCATGTCGATCTTCACCCCTCGGTTCTGCATCCGGACCAAGAGGGGGGACAGGGGCTGCTCCAGGGTCTGCAGAAGCGGCAGGAGCCCGGCCTGCTCCAGGTGCTCCTCCAGCTCCGCGCCGAGGCGCAGGGCGGCGAGCCCCTGATTGTCCCGGTGCAGCTTGAGCCGGGGCAGATGGGTCTCCAGCAGGCGCTGCCAGCTGGTGTTTCTCTGGTCCGGGTCCAGTAGATGCGCGGCGAGGGTGAGGTCCAGGATCCCCTCCTCCCCCAGGGCGGACCAGGCGAGGTCGGATTCCAGCAGGGCCTTGTAGCTGGGCAGATAAATGCGCTGTGCCCGGGCCAGGAGGGAGGTCAGCCGGTCGGGGGGCTGGTCCGAGAAAAATTCCTCCCCGTCAAGGCCTAGGAGGAAGCCGTCCTCTTCGGGCGCGGTCGCGAGGCCGGCGGCGGCCCCGTCCAGATCCGCTGGTCCGGGTTCCGGGGAGCGGGCCCGCTTCGCCGTCTCCGCGGCCTGATCCCCGGAGACGGATTCCCCGCTCTCGATCTCCTGGAACAGGCTCTTGAGCTCGTATTCCCGGAAGAGATCCGTCAGCCCCTGGGTGTCCGGCGGATCGGCCCGCAGGGATTCCGCGGAGCGGTCGGGGAGGAAGTCGGTGCGCAGGCCGGTCAGCCGCCTGGAGAGCTCCAGGGCTTCTCGATTTTCCTCCAGCTTGCTCCGCAGCTTCCCCTCCACCTGGTCCAGGTGCGCCAAAAGCCCCTGGACGCTTTCGTGCTCCCGCAGGAGCTTTTTGGCCGTCTTGGGACCGATGCCGGGAACCCCGGGGATGTTGTCCGACTTGTCCCCGGTCAGGGCCAGATAGTCGGGCCACTGCCAGGGCTCGAGCCCGTTTTCCCCACGGAAGTCCTCCAGGGTGGTGATCTTTTCCTCTTTGGTCCCGGGGTCCCAGAGCACCACATCCCGGTCCAGGCACTGCAGAAGGTCCTTGTCCGAGCCCACGATGACCACGGGGTGCTCGGGCCGGACCCGGTCCGCGAGGCTGGCGATGTAGTCGTCGGTTTCCCCTTCGCTTGCGGTGTAGCAGGCAAATCCCAGCCTGCGCACGCCTTCCATGATGGGCGGGATCTGCTGGGACAGGGATTCGGGCATGAGCAGCCTGTGCGCTTTGTACTCCGGATAGATCGCGTTGCGGAAGGTGGGCTCCTTCCCGTCGAGCACAAAGGCACAGTAGCTGGGCTTTTCCCGATTGCGCAGCCTGAGCAGGATCCGGAGCAGGATGAACAGGGCATTGGTGGGGAACCCGTCGGATCGGCTCAGCTCGGGGAAGGCGTAGAAGGCGCGGTAGATGAAGGAGCTGCCGTCGA
>CAYFSD010000061.1:4378-7977 GCA_964345705.1 uncultured Desulfohalobiaceae bacterium | reverse complement strand
GCGTGAATTGAAACACCGCCTGGGAGCCGAGATCAATGCCCGGCACCGTCGCCCCCTGCGCGGGGGCGTGAATTGAAACAGTTCGACCTGGAGCTGATCCACGCCCGGGGAGACGTCGCCCCCTGCGCGGGGGCGTGAATTGAAACCTGTTGTTCCTCGCCGTGCTCGGCCCGGATCCGCAGTCGCCCCCTGCGCGGGGGCGTGAATTGAAACGGATCAGGGGTGCAGGGGTTTGACAAGACAGGGTTTGGTCGCCCCCTGCGCGGGGGCGTGAATTGAAGCGGGAGGAGCAAAGAACCAGGCACATTATTCCAAGGGGCCTCTACGTTCTATTCCGGCTGGATCAGGAACGGCCACTGCATGGACTCCGAGTGTCTGTCGTCTGAGAGCAGCTTGTGCCCGTGCTGGAATGCGGAGGCTGCGATCCAAATGTGGTTGATGGGAACGGGGAGCCCGCCCCGGGATTGATTGCCGTGGGAGGGTCCAGTTGCTCGAGGGAGGAGGGAAAGGGCTGATCGCGGACCCTCAGAGATCCACGGTTCAAGCTTCGAGGAAGGGGTTCTCCACCACGAGGTGCTCGATGCGTTGGCCGTGCTGGAGATCCTCTGTGAACAGCCTGGAACAGCCGGCTTCCAAGGCGGCCGCCAGGATCAGGCAGTCATAGAGCCCGAAGCCGAAGCGTTTCCTGATCTCCAGACCACGGAGATACAGGCTCCTGCTGGGCATTGCCGACCAGAGCGGAAAGAGGACGGATTCCAGGTAGCGGCGCGCGTCCTCCATCTCGAGTGGGATTTCGGCCTTGCGCAGGACCGTGTTCAGGCACTCCTGGACCACCTGGAAGCTGATGCACGCAGTGCCCTCGGCGATCCCCCGGGAGATGATTTCCTCCGCGATGCCCGCCTTGCGTTCATCCCGGGATTCGAGCTGGTAGACGAAGAGATTGGTGTCCAGGAAAACCTCAGCGCTCATTCCTCTCCTCTCGGGTCAACGTCCGTCCCACTAAAAGCTTGCCGCGCAGCTCCCGCATAGCGGACTCGGCTTGTCGGGCCTGCTGCTCCCTGCCGGCATAGCTGGCCAGCCACCTGCGGAATTCGTTGTTTAAGGTGGTGTTTTCCCTTCTCGCCCGGGAGCGGGCCGATTCGATCAGTTGTTCGTCCGCGCTAAGCGTGATGTTCTTCATGGTTTTCTCCACTGAAATTGTGCACACGAATTTAGTGTTAAAGCCAGTGTCTGTCAAGAGATTCGATCAATGTGGTGTGCTCATGATATGCAGACGGGTGTATAAAGTGTCAGGCTCATTATTGACTTATAAGCCCCGGTCATTTTGAGACTCACCCATCGAGTCTCTTGAATGGTGGAAAAGCGGAGCGCGTCCGGGATGATCATGCGGTCAGCTCGTATATCCTTCAGGGCAAAGCGCCGGAGGATATGAGCAGCATGAGGGATCTGTTGCGCATCAAGTTTGACAACCCGTAAATATGGTTTTATGGTTCATTTCATGAAAACCACCATTGATATCTCAGACGAGCTCCTGGTTCAGGCCAAGAAGTATGCGGCTGAAAACAGGTGCACCCTCAGACAGGTCATTGAGACCAGTCTGCGGCATGAGCTGCAGCGCAGGAGGAAGCCGCGAAATGAAAGACAGGGCAAAATTCGATGGGTTACTGTGCCCGGCGAGCCCCCGGCGGATTTGGATCCGACCAGCAGGGAAGCCATGCATGACTGGTTGAGCCGTAAACCATGATAGCCATTGATACGAATCTGCTGGTCTACGCTCATCGAAGCGGATATCCCGAGCACGAATCAGCTATCAGGGTCTTGGAGGAAGCAGTTGGGCAGACTCAAGGATGGGGGGTTCCTCTCCAGTGCATTGCGGAGTTCTGGAGCATCGTAACCCACTCCAGGATGGGGGACCGGCCGAGCACTCCGGATGAGGCCCACAGATTCCTGGCCAATATTCTGGAGGATGGGGAAGGGCTGACTTTTACCCCGGGGATTGGACTCCCAGACAGGCTCATGCAGATGGCCGCGGCCCTGGATGTATCCGGCCCCAGAATCTATGATCTCCAGATAGGCCTTACCGCCAGGGATAACGGTGCAAGGGAGATCTGGACCCACGACCACTCCTTCCAAAAACTTCCCGGTCTCAAGGTGGTTGATCCGCTTTGATGACCTCCCGCCATTGCCCGGCCGATTGTGCGTGCACAACGTGCCGGCCTCATAGTTCACAGTTCAAATCCGGCGAAGAAGAAGGAGCTGCCCATGACTTCACAGTCGCGTCTGACCGAGAGCGTGATACAGAAGGCCAAGTCCCTGGGCGCATCCGTGGCGGGGATCGCGCGGGTGGACGATCTGAAGCGCTCGCCCTCCCATATGGTTTATCCCCGCATCGGATCGGATCTCACGAAGCACTGGCGGGACGCGGAAGAGGAGAGCGGATCCTTGGAGGTGGCCTGGCCGGAGGACGCGGTCTCCGCGGTGGTGATCGGAGTGGAGCACACCCCCGGGGAGCCGGAGCTCGACTGGTGGGACGGCAAGGGAACGCCGGGCAACCGCATCCTCCAGCGGATCAACAGGGAGCTGTCCGAATGGATGGAGAGCGCCCTGGGCTGCAGAACCTATAGGCTTCCCTATCTCGTGGAGAAGAACGGGATATTCCTCAAGGATGCCGCGGTGATGGCCGGTCTGGGCGCGGTGGGCAGGAACAATCTGGTGGTTACTCCGGAATACGGCCCCCGCATTCGCTTCCGGGCCCTGTTGATGGACAGGGAGGCCCGGCAGACAGGCCCGCTCGATTTCCGACCCTGCGAGGGCTGCGGGCAGCCCTGTCGCGCGGCCTGTCCGGCGGGCGCCTTTGAACATACGGTCTATGGGATAAAGGAGCTGGACATGGAGGCGTTGCCTGGCGTAGACGGAACCTATGACCGGGTGGCCTGCAACGGCAAGATGGAGGGGGACATGGAGGACGCGATCCAGGCCGAGCGCGCGAGCGAACGGGAACAGGAGGAGATCCGGGCCTCAGTCCAGGCGTTCGAGGAGGGGAGCCGTAGGAAGGAACTCGGCCCCGGGTTCTGCGTCAAGTACTGCCGCGAGTGCGAGCTGAGCTGCCCGGTGGGGATGGAGCCCTAACAACTGCCCAATATGCCGGGTCATCGGATGAAAAAAGGATAGAGAGGTATGGGTATGCCCGCCCCAATACAGTGTATTCTGTTTCCCACGGATCTCTCCGGGAACTGCCTGAATGCTTTGGAAGCGACCATTTCCCTGGCCTTGCAGCACAAGGCACGCATTATCCTGTTGCATGTCATCGCGCAGGATCCTCCTCCAGACGAGCTCGAGGAGTATTTCAGCTCCGTGCTGGGGGAGGAGAACTGGAGGGCGATCAAGGCCAAGCAGGATATCGATCATGCCTATGACTCTCTTGTGGGAAAGATGACGTCCCACAAGATCATGAACAAGGTTGTCCAGCAGTATTGCCAGGATCTCGGCTATGAAGAGCAAAGCGCGGTCCTGGACTGGAAGGAAGTGGTCGTGGTGAGCACCAGGGTCGACAGAAGGATCCTCTCCCAGGCGAAGGAGAATGAGTGCGATTTGATCGT
>CAYFSD010000061.1:0-4278 GCA_964345705.1 uncultured Desulfohalobiaceae bacterium | reverse complement strand
GGGTCGACAGAAGGATCCTCTCCCAGGCGAAGGAGAATGAGTGCGATTTGATCGTCATGGGGTCCAGAAACTGCCCCAGCGGAAATACCTGGGACGGGTCCACAATCAGGCCGGTTTTCCAGAACACCAGCATACCGGTCATGCTGGTTCCTTGAGCAAAAGCGTGGGCGATCTTGTCGGTTTCCTTCTATTCCGGGTTGATCAGGAACAGCCCCTGCACGGACTCGAAGTGCCCGTCGCCTGAGAGCAGCTTGTATCCGTGCTGGAACGCGGAGGCGGCGATCCAGATGTCGTTGGCGGGGATCGGGTTCCCAGCGCGCTTGAGCTGATTGAGGACCGAGGCATAGAAATCCGCTGTCTCCACTTCCCAAGAGGAAGAATGTCGACAGGATTTCCAGGATGAACATGATTTTTCAGCTCGAGAAGCGGAAGCTGCGCCGCAGGGCGGGGTTTACCGCCTCGGCTGTCTTGCCGCCAACGGAGAGGTGCAATGCACCAGCGGATTGACGATTTGCGCGAGAGGATCGTGGAGCTGCAGCAGCGGATCGAGGAGCAGGAGCGGCGCATTCCGCCGCACTCGGTCCAGCCGGAGCATCTGCGGGAATTGGAGCGGCTGGAGGAGGAGCGGGACGCCCTGCAGCGGGAGCTGGATTCCCTGCAGGGCGGGGACTTTTGATCATTGGGCGTCGCGGACGGCGAGCACGTGGAAGAGGCAGGTCCGATCCGCGGCGAGCACGGCGCCCTGCTCCAGATCCACCAGCCAGGCCTGGGCGGCGGTGCGCCGATCCGCGCTCCAGACCCACTTCCTGGTCTCCGCGCGCCAGGGGTCCGGGGCGCAGAAGTCCCCCAGGACCCGCTTGGGGCGGAGCAGGGTGATCAGCTCCTCCACTGTGGGCAGACGCCAGGCCCCACCGTCCCGCGGCGTGGCCAGATACTCCCCGCAGCGGTCCCAGGAGGCGGGGAAGACGGAGATCCGCTCTGCCCAGATCAGGCCGGTGGCCCGGTCCAGGAAGCCGTCGTCCGTTTTCCGGATCTGGCCCGGAAAGGCCCGCTCCGGCTGCATGAGCCGGTTCAGCCCGGGGAAGGGCGGCCCGGTCCCGGCAGGGCCCGTCTTGATCGGTTCGGAGCGTGGCTTGGCACCGGCCTCGGCCCGCTCCCCGGGCCCCTGCAGCGCGCCCGCGGGACAGGCCGCCTCGCGCCGACCCTCCCACTTTTCGCGCAGCTCGGCCACTGCCTCCAGCATGGCCCAGGCATGGGGAAAGCGGTTGTCCGCGTCGGCTTGCAGGGCCCTGCGGAAGAAGGCGGTCCACTCCGGGCCGAGCAGGGAGTGATCCCCCACGTCCGGATTACCCTGGGGAAGCTCGCCCGTGACCAGGCGGTAGAGCACCACGCCGGCGGAATAGAGATCCGCCCGCTCGTCCGCTGCGTCCGGATCCTTCTCCTGCTCCGGGGAGGCGTAGTACGGCGAGCCCACCATGAGCCCCTTGGGCGGGTTCAAGGGGATCCCGGGCAGCTTGGACAGGCCGAAGTCGATGAGCTTGATTTCGTCCCTGCGAGTGAGCAGGAGGTTGGCCGGCTTGATGTCCAGGTGGACGATGCCTTCCCGGTGCAGGCGGGCCAGGCCGTAAAGGGTCTGCTCCAGGAAATCCAGGGCCCTGACCGGAGGAAGCGGTCGGGTGGGATCCTCCACGGTCCCGGTCTCGCCGATGAGCAGGCCCAGGTTCATGCACAGGTATTCCAGGACCAGGAAGGGCTCGCCGTCATGCACGCCCGCGTCCACGGCGGAGGCGATGTTCTCCTGCTCCGTCTCCCCCATGATCCGGGCCTCGTGCCAGAAGCGTCGCTCGATCTCCTCCCGGCCCAGGAGGCCCTCCAGGATCTCCTCCGGACGCAGGAGCTTGAGGGCCAGGATCCGGTTCAGCTCGGGCCGCAGCACCTTGTAGACCCTGCCCATCCCGCCCCGGCCCAGAAGGCCCAGGACCTTGTAGCGCGAAATGTACATGCGACCTCACAGCAGTCGTTCGGCGTAGGCCTCGGGGAATCCCCTCTCGCGGATCCTGCGGGCTGTTGCCTCCGCGTTGTAGGGCACGGCGCGGACCTCCAGCTCCCGGCTGCCCGGATCGAAGAGGGCGTATTTGGCCCGCCGGTCCCCGTCGCGGGGCTGGCCCACGCTGCCGATGTTCACCACTGTTTTGTCCCCGTTGAGCGCTTGGCGTCCGATCCCGGGCACCCGCCGCTCCAGGCGGCCGTCGCGGAGCTCGGCGATCTCCAGCTCGTGGGTGTGGCCCGTGAAGGCCATCGTCGCCTCCATGCGCTCCATGCGCTCCGCGAGGTCCTCCTCCGCCACCTCGAAGAGGTAGGTCACCACGGAGTCCGGGGGACAGCCGTGGAGGAAGAGGAGGTCCCCGCTTCTGCGCAGCTCGGGCCAGGTGGAGATGAATTTCCTCGATTCCCGGGAAAGGAGGGCCTTGGCCTGCTTGAAATGTTTCCGCGTGGGCTTGTTGAAATAGCGCCGGACCCGGCGCCGGAGCAGGGCCAGCTCGTGGTTGCCCAGGACGCAGAGCGCGTTTTTCCGTCGCAGCAGCCGGACCGCCTCCTCCGGGTCCGGCCCGTAGCTGATGGCGTCGCCCAGGAAGTAGACCGCTTCCGGGTGATGGGCCTCCAGGTCGCGGAAGATCTCCAGGGCCGCCTCCAGGTTGCCGTGGATATCCGAGAGAATGGCGAGGGTCATGGCCGGCCCCGGGGATGGGATTCCTCCGCGTTGGCGAGGAACTGCAGGAGCACCAGGCGGCACTGGGCGCACTCCAGCTCGCGGAGCAGCTCGCCCCGGCCCTCGGGGGTGAGGGGATAGCGCTCGCAGGCATGGTCCAAAGCGGCGTCCGGATGAAGATGGGCCACCGCTGCAAAGAGCCTCTGGTCGGAGAAGGAGCTGTCCACGGGCCAGCCGCGGCTGTTCATGAGGGCCAGATCCTGCAACGCGTCCGGGTTCAGGCCCAGCTCGCGCGCGAGGATGTCCCGGGCCGCGTCCTCCGCGGAGCGGTTCCCGATGCGGCCGCCGGGAAAGTCCAGCGCGGATTCCCCTATCCCCGGGCGGAAGGTGCGCGGGGCGAGGAGCAAACCGTCCCCCTGCACGGGCACCACGATGACCGAGTCCGCGCGCTCGGCCCGGTAGTATTCCAGCTGTCGGCCTCTGTCATCCGTGTACCGTTCGCCGATCAGAGTGACCCAGTGGGTGCTCAGGGTGAGGAAGCGATCCTCAAGGCTCCAGTCCGACATAGTGTCTCCGGTATGACGGAGTTGGGAACGTGCGACCGAGAACCAGTTGTATGCGAAGAGCTGCGAGGCCTGCCCTTCACCCCGCACCGAATGGGTGGAGGGTCGAATCGAGCAGCGGATACATGATTGGGTATCAAACAAATCCCGTCAATGTGATGTTCATGCCTGGTAGGCCTATTCCGCCAGGAGCCGTCGCTGGAGGACGTCGCACACCCCGGCCAGGTCGGTGCGCGCTTCCGCCTCGGGGTCACGGGGGTCTCCGGGGCCGTAGCTCAGGCCCACCCGCTCGTTGATCTCGATGCCCTTGGTGGCGCAGTACCGCTCCAGGGACGTCTTGGTGTTGATCCCCACGCGGAGGGCGCCCTGGTCCGCGGCCCAGGCGAAGTGCGGCCCGTCTCCGCCGCTGTCCCCGATGACCGCCGCCCTGTGCGCGGGGATGCCCAGGAGCTCCAGGGCGTCCCGGGTGTTCGTGGCCTTGTCCTCGATCTCGAAGAGCTCGAAGACGTGTTCCGGGTCGGTGTCCTCCGACGGGTAGCGGAGGAAGGGATGGGCCGAGAGCAGGGGGACGGAGGGCAGAAGCCCGAGAGCCATGGCGCGCTGGAAATAGCCGAGGGACCCGGTGCTGTTGATCATGAAGGCGATCCCCCGGTCCAGGCACCAGTGGATGAGATGGGAGAGGTTGGCGTACGCGGCGAACTTTTGCTCCAGGAACTCGTCCATGGATCCGCTGTCCAGCTCGCCGGGCAGGCGGTTCGTGAGCTCCTCCACGGCACGGCTCAGGCTGATCACGTTGGCCGTGTAGCGGGAGAAGATCCGGGTCAGGTCCGGCTCCAGCTCCGGCCAGGCGTGGATCAAGGGGTCGAAGGGGCCGTTGGGGGAGAGGCACTCGCTCCAGTCCGAGGACACCAGGTACTGAAAACGATCACGAAGGGGCATGGGACGGCTCCTTGCGTTTGCCGCTTTGTTCGGGCCTAGATGGGGGTGACTCTTCACCACCCCGTG
>CAYFSD010000060.1:0-8010 GCA_964345705.1 uncultured Desulfohalobiaceae bacterium | reverse complement strand
AAGCTCCCTGGAGCTTACCGGCCGGATCGTGCGTTTTGCAGCGGAGCCATGCGGGTCGGACTATCGCGCCCTGCTCGGGGTCACGGTCAGACTGGAGCAAAGAAGCGGGGGTCAGCGGCTGTGGCGAAAAGATTACAGCCTTCAAAGCGACTGCTTCCCTGCCGGGGAGGCGGATCGGTTTGCCCGGGCCATGAGCCGCTTGGTCTCGGAGTTTTCCTCCGGGGTTCGCAGTGATCTCTGCCGCATGGCCAGGGAGGGGGGGAGGTAATCGGGGGAAGGTGACAAGGCAGCTTCCATGCCCAGTCAGGCCGCGCTGGAGGGGCGTCCAATTGACAAAGCGGTGCCCATTGACTAGGCTCTTCGCATATCCTGGAGAGGCGAGAGCGCTTGCCGATCCCGCCGCCTCGTCGACCCCCGTGCCGTACGGGGCACCCTTTGAGGCCGCTAGGCACAGGAACTGAAAGAGATCGCTGGTTCAGCAGACGCGAGGTATTCCGGAGATGACCAAGGTTGGGCTCATTGGAACGGGCAACATGGGTATGGCGCTGGCGAAGGGCTGGTGTCAGGACGATAGCTTCGAGATGCTCGGCTACGACAGCAACCCCAAACAGATCCAGAAAGTGGCCGAGGAAACAGGGCTGGAGGTGGCTCATTCCGTAGAGGAAGTGGTTCGGGCCAGCGACTACGTCGTGCTTGCGGTCAAGCCGCAGCAGATGCAGGACGTCCTGCAAAAGATAGCCCCGGATCTGCAAACGCAGCAGTGCCTCATTTCCATTGCCGCCGGCATCCAGCGCGAGAGGCTGGCCCAGTGGAGCGGGCACACCTGCCCCGTGGTGCGGGTTATGCCCAACACTCCGGCCATGGTGGGGTCCGGGGTGTTCGCTCTGTGCTACGACGACAAGAAGCTGTCCAACGAGCAGAAGGATTTTCTGCAAAGGCTCTTCCGCAATCTGGGACAGGTCCAGATCATGCGCGAGGAATACTTCGACGCCTTCACTGCCCTCATGGGGACCGGACCGGCCTATGTCTACTACTTCATGGACAGCCTCATCGAGGCCGGGGTGGCCATCGGCTTTCCCAGGGAGCAGAGCAAGGACATGATCCAGGCACTGCTGGAGGGATCAGTGAAGATGGCCGGACAAAGTGGGCACAGCGCGACCGAGCTCCGCGAAATGGTTACCTCTCCGAGCGGGACCTCCTCTGCCGGAATGCTGGAGCTGGATAGGCGGGGAGCGCGGAGCGCCGTGATAGACGCCGTGCTTGCCGCGTGTAGGAGGAGCCGGGAGCTCGGGGGGTAGTAGGGCGCCAAGACGCATCCTCCCACCGATACGAAACAGCCATATCAGCGCGCACAAGAGACGCCCGCTCCCGGTCCGCGAACTGGGGCGGGCGTTTTTTGTGTCCCTTCATCCGCAGGGGGCAAGGTCCGGCCAAGCCTCCGGAGGAAGGCTCTTCCCGGGCGCTCGCTATTGCCCGTCCGCTTCGCCAGGCTCCAGAGACAGATAAAGACTGTTCATCGCCTCGGTTCCGAGGTAGAATTTTTCCTGTGCGGCAACTATTCACCGCCCCCGTGCCCATGGGCAGTCAATGAAGGGGTGTATAGTTGCCCTGTGCGCATTTTAGCCCCAGGAGCTTCCCCGGAGCGAAAATTCCTCGTAATCCGCTCCAGAAGCACGCTCTGAAGGCGTGAAGGATTGTTTCCGGGGTTCAGGCCATTGTTTGGACCCAAGGAAAAACCGGCGGATACGGCCGCCGTGTCGGGGGTGCCATGCCCACTCAGTCACCGGAGCTTTTCCAGGATTCAGGGAGCCGATTCAAGCTCTTCCACGAGCTCATGAGCCGAAAGGTCCAGGAGATCCTGCTCGTATCCACTCCCTACGACGCCTGGATCATGCAGGAGGATACCCGGTTGTCCGAGCGCATTATCAACGAGTACCAGGGATTGAATCTGAGCCGGCCCCCGCGGCTGACCTGGGCCTCCCGGGCCGGAGAGGCCCTGCAGCACCTGGAGGAGCAGCATTTCGACATGGTCATCACCATGCCCCATGTGGTGGATATGGACGCTTTCGAGCTCGGCGAGAGGATCAAAGGCAAGGATCCGGACTTGCCGGTGATTCTCTTTTATCACAATCGGATGCCCTCGCGGGAGTGCTTCATCGACCCGAGCGATCGGCCCAAGGGCATCGACAGGATGTTCAACTGGACAGGGAACACCGATCTCCTGCTCGCCAGCATCAAATGCGCAGAGGATCGGCTCAACGCGGAGCCGGACACGGCAAAGGCCGGAATCAGGGTGATCCTTTTCATCGAGGACTCCCCGTACTATCTGTCCTCTGTCCTGCCCATCCTGTACAAGGAGTTGGTCAGCCAAACCCAGGCGGTCATGGAGCATGGATTGAACGAGGAGCACAGACTGCTGACCATGCGGGCGAGACCCAAGATACTGGTTGCGGAGGACTATGAGGAGGCGCTGGAGCTGTATCGCCGCTACGAAGCCTGTATCATGGGAATCATTTCGGATCTCCGCTTTCCCAAGGGGTGTCTGATGAAGGAGGAGGCGGGAGTGGAGCTCTTGTCCCGCATCAAGGAAGAGCATTTCGATATCCCCATGGCCCTGATGAGCTCGGAGTCCGCCAAGGCGAGGCTGGCCGAGCGGCTCCCCGCGGACTTCGTGGACAAGAACGCCTCGGACCTGCACGAGAGAATCAGGGCCTTTTTCAAGGAGCGGCTGGGATTCGGCGCCTTCGTGTTCCGCTCCCCGGACGGGACGGAGATCTCCTCCGCCTCGGACCTGCGGTCCCTGGAGCATCAACTGGCCTCCATCCCCAGGGAATCCTTTGTCCATCACTGCAACCACAATGATTTCTCCCGCTGGCTCTTCGCCAGGACGGAGATCGCGCTGGCCAACATGTTCCGTCCTCTGCGGGACGAGGATTTCCAGGATGTGGAGAGCCACAGGCGGTATCTCGTCTCCAGCATTCGAACAAGGCGGAAGCTGCGGCAGAAGGGGGTGGTGGTCGACTTCGACCCGGACGATTTCGATCCGGAAACGGAATTCATGAAGATCGGCACGGGATCCCTCGGGGGCAAGGCCAGGGGACTGGCCTTCCTGGCTTCCATCCTGCAAAGCCGCTACGGGCTGCAGGAGGAGGAAAGCCGGATGCGGATCGTCATCCCCCAGACCCTGGTCCTCACCACGGAAGGCTTCGAGTCCTTTATTCAGGCCGGAGGACTCAAGGAGCTGGCAACATCGGATCTGCCGGACGAGGAAATCGGGGATCGCTTTTTGCAAACGGAAATGCCGGAATGGATCACCCATCGTTTGCGGGCCTATTTGCAGGAGACCACCTGCCCGCTTGCGGTGAGGTCCTCGAGCCTGCTGGAGGATGCCAGGTTCACGGCGTACGCCGGTCTGTACCGGACCTATATGCTTCCCAACAACTGCCCCGATCTCGAGACCAGACTGAAGCAGCTCCTGACGGCGGTAAAACTCGTGTTCGCTTCCACCTATTTCCGGGCGCCCAAGGTGTTTTCCCAACGAGTGGGGCATCGCAGCGAAGAGGAACAGATGGCCGTGCTCATACAGCGGCTCGTGGGGCAACGGCACGGGGATTACTTCTACCCGGACATTTCCGGGGTGGCCCAGTCCTCCAATTACTACCCCTTTGCCGGAACCAAGCAGGAAGACGGGATCGCCGCCATCGCCATGGGAATGGGCAAGACTGTCATGGAGGGCGGTCAGGTCCGGCGTTTCTGCCCTCAACATCCCCAAATCCAGCCGCAGAGCTCCGGCGTGAGGGATGTCCTGCAACAGGCCCAGCGATTTTTCTACGCCCTGAACATGGATTCGGAATGCTCCCGACTGGAGACAGGTGATACCGGGAACCTCACCAGACGCGAGATCCTGGAGGCCAAGGACGAGGCCCCGGTTCGCAGGCTGGCCAGCACCTACATGCCACAGGAAGACAGGATCCGGGACCGTTTCGACAGCCGCGGTCATCCGGTGCTCACCTTTGCCTCGGTGCTCAAGCACGGGCGCTATCCCTTGGCGGAGATCCTGAAGGAGGGGCTGAAAATGGGTGGGGAAGGGCTGGGTGCGCCTGTGGAGATGGAGTTCGCCGCGGATCTGGAGGAGGGAGTCGAGGGAGGGCCGGTCTTCGCATTTCTTCAGCTGCGGCCCATGAGTGCGAGGTCGGAAATGGCGCCTGTGGACATCGGAGAGGAGGAGATCCAGACGGCCCTGTGCTATTCGGACAGGGCCCTGGGCAACGGCCTCAGTCAAGACATCACGGATATTGTCTATGTCAAGCCGCGGGACTTCTCCCCCTCGCAGACACGGGCCGCGGCCGCCGAGATAGGGCGATTAAACGCCGAGCTGTCCAGGCAAGGGAGGAGCTATCTGTTGATCGGCCCGGGACGCTGGGGCTCCGAGGACCGGTGGCTGGGCATACCGGTGGGTTGGGCGGACATATCCTCGGTCGGGGCCATGGTGGAATCGTCCTACGAGCAGCTCCGCGCCGATCCGTCTCTGGGGTCGCATTTCCTGCACAACATTATCGGGATGGGCATCAGCTTCCTGACCGTGACCGGGGAGGGGGAGAGCTATCTGGACTGGGAAAGGCTGCTGGATTTTCCCCTCTCCGGAGAGACCGCCCAATTGGCCCGGGTTCGGCTGGCTTCTCCCCTGACGGTCAAGGTGGACGGACGCACTTCGAAAGGAGTCGTTCTCATGGGCCAAGCTTCCTCCCCCGCTCAATAGCTCGGCCGTCATTTTCCGCGCACCTCGTCGGCCCCGGGAGCCCCTACCTACACCACGCCCTGGTCGAGCATGGCATCGACAACCTTGACGAAGCCGGCAATATTGGCCCCGTTCAGATAGTTGCCCGGAGTGCCGTATTCCTCGGCGGTTTCCAGGCAGGTTTTGTGGATGTTCTTCATGATGAGGCGCAGGCGCTCGTCCACCTCCTGCCTGGTCCAACCGAGGCGCATGTTGTTCTGGGTCATCTCCAGCCCGGAGACTGTCCCCCCGCCTGCGTTGGCCGCCTTGCTCGGGCCGAAGAGAGCGCCAGCATCCAGGAGGATCTGGATGCCCTCCATGTCGGTGGGCATGTTGGCTCCCTCCGCCACGAGGCGCACTCCGTTGGCGACAAGGTTCTGGGCATCCACCGCGTTGATCTCGTTTTCCGTCGCGCTGGGGAAGGCGCAGTCCGCCGGATGATTCCAGACGGGGTTCTGTCCGGCCTCGGGATCGTATGGGACGAAGACCGCGGAGGGATAGTGGTCCGCGTATTCCTTGATCCGGCCGCGGTTGATGTTCTTGAGCCTTTTGACGAATTCGAGCTTCTGCTCGTCGATGCCCTGTTCATCGTAAATGTGGCCCGAGGAGTCGGAAAGGGTGAGGACCTTGGCCCCGAGCTGCAAGAGCTTTTCCGAAGTGTACTGGGCAACGTTGCCGGATCCGGAAACGAGGCAGGCCAGGTTTTCCAGGCTTGATTCCCGGCTGTTGAGCATTTCCTCGGCGAAGTAGACCGTGCCGTAGCCCGTGGCCTCGGGGCGGATCAGGCTCCCGCCCCAGGAGAGCCCCTTGCCGGTCAAAACCCCGGTGAACTCGTTGCGCAGCTTTTTGTACATGCCGAAGAGGTAGCCGATCTCCCGAGGGCCCACTCCGATATCACCCGCGGGGACATCCGTGTTGTGCCCGATGTGCCGGAAGAGCTCCAGCATGAAGCTCTGGCAAAAGCGCATGATCTCGTTGTCCGATTTTCCCTTGGGATCGAAGTCGGAGCCTCCCTTGCCACCGCCTAGGGGCAGGGTGGTCAGCGCGTTCTTGAAAACCTGCTCGAAGGCGAGGAATTTGAGGATGCTCAAATTGACCGAGGGATGGAAGCGAAGCCCCCCTTTGTACGGGCCCAGGGCGTTGTTCATTTCCACCCGGAATCCTCGATTCACCTGGACCCCGCCATTGTCGTCCATCCAAGGGACCCTGAACTGCACCACCCGTTCCGGTTCCACCAGGCGCTCCACCACATTACTGCTCCGGTATTCGGGGATGCGGTCCAGTACCGGCTTGATCGATTCGAGCATCTCCTCGACTGCCTGGTGGAATTCATGCTGATTCGGGTCCCTGCTCCGAACTCGTTGCATGATGTCGTTCATGGCTTGCTCCCTTGTTCTGTTTTCAGCTTGTGCCTGGGTGCTTGTTGAAAAAGCCCTGCGGGAGTCCCCCCGCAGGGCTTTTCGCGTACGTCGTGCCATCCGCCCATTCAGCCCGGGGGATCTCCTACTGGATGGATTCGAACTGCTCCTGGACGGAGGGTTCGGGTTCCTTGTCCAGAAGGCTGACAATAATGATGGCAGCGGAGCAGAGGATGAATCCCGGCAGGATCTCGTACAGATCGAACATCCCACCACTCAGATTCTTCCAGACGATGACCGTTACCGCTCCCACGACCATCCCGGTGAGGGTCGCATTCTTGGTCATGCGTTTCCAGAACAGGGAGATGATGACCACTGGCCCGAAGGCAGCCCCGAAGCCGCCCCAAGCGTAGGCCACGAGCTCCAGGACCTTGCTCTCCGGATTGGAGGCCATGGCCGTGGCCACAAGGGCCAGGACAATTACCGAGACGCGGCCGATCCAGACCAGCTCCTGGCGCTTGGCGTCCTTGCGCAGGATCTGTTTGTAGAAGTCCTCGGCAATGGCGCTGGAGGAGACAATGAGCTGGGAGTCCACCGTGCTCATGATCGCGGACAGGATGGCCGCCAGGAGGAAGCCGCCGATCCAGGGATTGGCCAGGGCCTGGACCAGGGCGATGAACACTGTTTCGGAGTCGTCCAGGGGAGAGCCGGAGAAATAGGCGATGCCGGCGAATCCGGTGAATATGGCCCCGAAGAGGCCCAGGACCATCCAGGTCATGCCCACGGTCTGGGCCTTGGGCATGTCCGAGGGGTTCTTGATGGCCATGAAGCGGGCCAGGATATGGGGCTGGCCGAAATAGCCCAGGCCCCAGGCCATGAGGGAGATGATCCCCAGCAAGGTCATCCCGGAGAAGGCATTCAGGTATTCGGGATCAATGGAGCCGGTCTGGGAGACGACCTCGTTCCACCCCCCGATGGCCTGAATGGCTATCGAGGGAATAACCAACAGGGCAATGAACATGAGGGTGCCCTGCAGGAAGTCGGTCCAGCTCACCGCCATGAAACCGCCCAGGAAGGTGTAGGCGATGATGACCAGGGATCCGGTCCACAGAGCGGCCTGATAGCCCAGGCCGAAGGTGCTCTCGAAGAGTTTGGCGCCGCCCACCAGCCCGGAGGAGACGTAGATGGTGAAGAAGACGAGAATGACCAGGGCGGAAATGATCCGAAGGACCCGGGTGGTGTCGTTGAATCGGTTTTCCAGATAGTCCGGCAGGGTGATGGAGTTGTTCGCCTGTTCGGTGTAGTTCCGCAGCCGCTTGGCCACGAACTGCCAGTTGAGAAAGGCGCCCAAGGACAGACCGATGGCGATCCAGATATTGTTCATGCCTCCGGCGTACATGGCCCCGGGAAGGCCGAGCAGAAGCCAGCCGCTCATATCGGAGGCGCCTGCGCTCAGGGCCGTAACCCAGGGGTTCAGCCCCCGCCCGCCCAAAATGTAGTCCGATAAGTTGCGGGTGCGCAGGTAGAAGAACGTACCGATGGACATCAACACGACGAGATAGAGAATGAATGCGGTCAATGTCGGCGTATCCATAAGCTCTATTTCCCCCTATGAAAAAATAGATTGACAAAGGAGAGGATAACGACGAGGGGCATGGGAATGAGGAGCCAGAACCAGGTCGCGGCTTGGATCGATGCGTTTTCCATGCTCAGTACCTCCTGAAGTGAGGGTTGGACTTATGCGTTTCCTTTGAGACGCACCATTTGCTTGAGGGCCTGACGAGCGATGTCCGGGTTCTCCTTGAGCCGCCTCTTGGCGTAAGGGAGCCAGGACACGCCGAAAGGAATGTATACCCGTAAACGATGACCCTGGGA
>CAYFSD010000059.1:0-8091 GCA_964345705.1 uncultured Desulfohalobiaceae bacterium | reverse complement strand
GCTTGCCGGGCCTTGGTCTTGGTCAGGTTCGTCTCCTGGGCCACCTCCTCCACGAGATCGGTTTTGGTTTTGCCTGCCATAGTCACCTCCTTTGCGTTTATCCCGTTCATTCGTTTCCACAGGGAAACGAAAATCCGACATGGCTCTTCCTGATTCCCTTCGACCGTCATGCAGCAGACGGCTCGGCCATATGTTCTGTTGAGCGAATCATGTGAGAAAGCTACCCACGCAGGATCAGAAAACCTGTGTACGCCCCGTAAAGGATGAGGAAGCACGTCCCCTCCGGGCGGTCGATCCGGTGCCGCCTCCCGGTGAAGGTAAAGAGAAAGAAAAGGAGTGTGGCCAGGAGCAGGAGCCCCATATCCACGTTGAGCAGGGTATTGTACCGCAGAGGCGTGACAGTGGCGGTCAGGCCGAGGATCCACAGGATATTGAAAATATTGGAGCCCACGACGTTTCCCACTGCCATATCCGCGTCGCCTCTGGCGGCCGCGGTGACCGAGGTGGCCATTTCGGGCAGGGAGGTCCCCACGGCCAAAATGGTCAGGCCGATCAAAGCCTCGCTCAGGCCCAGGGTCAGGGCGACTTCCCTGGCTCCGGTCACCAGCCAGTGCCCTCCCAGGGCGAGGGCGGCAAGGCCCGCCAGGAGCATGAGCCCCGCAACAGGCGCGGATCGTGCCGGGCTCGAGAGGGGATCCGCTTCTCCCTCCGCGGCATGGGAGAACATGTAGTACATGTAGATGGCGAAGTATCCCAGAAGCGCCAGTCCGTCCCCGCGGACGAGATACGAGCCCGAAGCGCCGGAAATGAGTGTGTCGTTGGCCAGAACGAGGAGGACCAGGGTAGCGAGAAGGGCGAAGGGGATTTCGCGCCTGCGCATGGTCTTTTTCAGAGCCAGCGGGGTGAACAGGGCGGCTATTCCCAGAATGAGCAGCGTATTGGCCAGGTTGGAGCCCATCACGTTTCCCAGGGCCATGTCCGCGGCCCCTCTCCAGGCCGAGGCCAGGGAGACGATGAGCTCCGGAGCGGAGGTGCCGATGGCCACCACGGTCAGCCCCACGACAAGCCGCGAGACCCCCAGGCTCAAAGCAAGGGATCCGGCGCTGGACACCGTTGTCCATGCCCCCGCAAGCAACAGGGCCAAGCCGGAAAGCAGAAGCACGTACTCCTGCATGCCGTCGTTCTCCTCGGGTCCGATGAAGCGTCAGTGTTTGCCGGGGCTCACCGGATTGCCACCGGGCTCCTGTGCTGGAGTAGGGCCAGGAAAATAGAAGATGCCTGAAAGAGCTCTGCATTGAGCCGCTGTCCAAAACAGGATTGCAATGTATAGAACACAAAAAGCTCCAAAATTCAACCCGTGTTTCAAGCCTCGATCCACAAGTGAAAGAAATGGGTAACTATTCAGTGCTTTGATCCGACCCCGTGCCCGGGGATGCTGAGGCATTGGGGTGGTGAATAATTGCAGAAATGGGGGAGTTATGCGCTGCGCGCAAGCCGTTCTCCAGGTGGCCATGTTCGCCTTTCTGCCGGCAATCACGGCCTTTTCCGCCCCTAACCCGGACTGGGAGGGCCAGAGAAACAGGATGGTTCGGACCCAGCTCGAGGAGCGGGGCATCCGGGATCCTGCTGTGCTCAAGGCCATGAGGGAGGTTCCCAGGCACCGGTTCGTGCCCGAGATGTACCGCTACGCGGCATACGAGGACCGGCCCCTGTCCATCGGCAAGGGGCAGACCATCTCCCAGCCCTACATAGTGGGACTGATGACGCAGCTGGCGAAAGTCCAGCCCGAGGACCGCGTCCTTGAGGTAGGCACCGGCTCCGGGTATCAGGCGGCTGTCCTGGCCGAGCTGGCGGACACGGTCTACACCGTGGAGATCGTGGAGGCCCTGGGCACTGAGGCGAGGCATCGGCTCCGGGAGCTGGGATACGACAACGTCAGGGTGCGGATCGGTGACGGATTCCGCGGCTGGCCGGAACACGCGCCCTTTGACGCCGTGGTGGTCACCTGCGCCCCTCCGCAGATACCGGGCCCCCTGAAGGAACAACTCGTCCCCGGGGGAAGGCTGGTGATACCGGTGGGGGAGGGCCGGCAGGAGCTCAAGGTGGTGGAGAAAGGAAAGGACGGAAGCCTGAGAGGGGAAGAGGTGATTCCGGTGCGCTTTGTGCCCATGACCGGGGAAGGAGTGAAGGGCATGGGCGAGGAGGAACCTTGATCCGCTATTTTTTTCGGAGTTCGGAGCGGTGCTTGCCCTTGGACCGGGTTTAAGGTATAGGAATGATGAAGGTATATTTTCAACTATTAATGTAGAAGGAGGGAAGGCTATGCTCAGAAAGTTGTTCATCTCATCCCTGGCTCTAGCCTTGACCGTATGTTTCGTTGCTCCCCAGCAATCCGCCCAGGCGGCTGAAAGACAATTCGTCTCCATCGCCGCGGGTTGGGTGACCGGAGCCTACTATCCCATGGCCGGCGCGATTTCGCGCATCGCCTTCAACAATCTCTCGGAGGAAAACATCAAGGTCACCGCGGAGTCCTCCGGGGCCTCCGTGGCCAACGCCAACCTGATCGCTTCCGGAAACACAGACTTCGCCATCATGCAGAACGACATCGCCTATCACGCCTATCACGGCAAGGAAGGCATGTTCGAGGAGCCGGTGGAGAACCTGCGCGGTGTAGCCGTTCTCTACCCCGAGCATATCCAGTGCATTGTGCGCGAGGACTCGGGCATCGAAACCGTGTCCGACCTCGAGGGCAAGCGGGTGGCCGTGGGCCCCATCGGATCCGGCACCACGGAGAACGTGAAGCAGATCATCAGCGCCTGGGACATGACCCTGGACGACTTCAAATCGGAGCAGCTGCAGGCCCGCCAGGCCTCGGACTACCTCAAGGACGGGCGCATCGACGCCGCGTTCTTCACCGTGGCCGTGGGCGCGGCCGCGATCAAGGACATCGCCACTGTAGTGGATGTCGAAGTCCTGGATATCACCGGCCCCAACGCGGATAAGCTCGTGGAGGAAGTCCCCTTCTACACCCAGCAGCCCGTGCCCGCAGGAAGCTATCCCGGCCAGGACGAGGACGCCACCACCGTTTCGGTCATGGCCCTGCTCTCCGCCCGGGCCGATCTGGATCAGGACATCGTGTACAAGATCATGAAGGCCATGTACGAGAACATCGACAGGATCCACGAGGCGCACGCCAAGTTCAAGAACATCTCCGTGGATGACGCCATGAAGGGGATGACCCTGCCCCTGCATCCCGGAGCGGAGAAATACCTCAAGGAAGTCGGTGTCGTGGACTAGGCCGAATAGCAAAGGGAAGGAACCGCAGGTCACATCGGGGGCAGATCGTGGGGAAGCGATTTGCCCCCATTTTCATTCAGGGCTTGACATAATGAGCTAAAGAAGCGAGCAGGAAAGCGCGAGCAGATCCCTTCGGACCGTGCCGCAGGGATGACCACAGATCCGGGAAGACGGCCCCGAATCCGAAAACGGCATCCGCGGAGCAGCCATGAGTGCAGAACCAAGCCAGTCCCGGCAGGAGCAGGCCCAAGCAGCCCAGGAGGTTGAAGGGCAGGTGAGGCAGCCCGAGGGGCGATTGGCCATTGGAGTGCTCAAGCTGGTGGCCATCGCCATGTCCCTGTTCCAGCTCTACACAGGATTCTTCGGGGAGCTCTCCGGAGCCAAGCAGCTGTCCATCCATCTGGCCTTCGCCATGGTGCTGTGCTATCTCTTTTTTCCCCGCAGCAAGAAAGCCCCCCGGCACACCGTCGCGCCGGAGGATATCCTCCTGGCCCTTTTGGCGGGCGCCGCCTCCCTGTACGTGTTCATCAACTACGAGCACGTGGTGTACTCCGTGGGCAATCCCGCCACCTACGACATCCTCATCGGCGGCGGGCTCATCGTGCTCATCCTGGAAGCCACCAGGCGCAGCATCTCGCCCATGCTCCCCATCATCACCCTGGTCTTCCTGCTCTACGCCTATCTGGGCCCGTACATCCCCGGGGATCTTGCCCATCGCGGCTTCGGGGTCAGCCGGATCATCGACCACGTCTTCATGTCCAGCGAGGGGCTCTGGGGCGTTCCCCTGCGCGTCTCCGCCACTTTCGTCTTCCTCTTCGTCCTCTTCGGGGCCTTTCTGGAACGGATGGGAGCGGGTGACTACCTGATCAATCTCTCCTTCGCCGCCATGGGGCGCTTCCGGGGCGGACCGGCCAAGGCGGCGGTCGTCGCCTCCGGGGCCATGGGCTCCATTTCCGGCTCCTCCATCGCCAACACGGTGACCACCGGATCCATGACCATCCCCCTGATGAAGAAAGTGGGATTCAAGCCCCACACCGCGGGAGCCATCGAGGTGGCCGCCTCGACCAACGGTCAGCTCATGCCCCCCATCATGGGCGCGGCGGCCTTCATCATGGCCGAAATGATCGGCATGCCCTACTTCGAGATCGTCAAGGCCGCGGCCATCCCGGCCCTTCTGTCCTATACGGCCATTTTCTCCATTGTCCATCTCGAGGCCCTCAAGGAGGGCATCACGAGCATGCGCAAGGAGGACATCCCCTCCCTGATCAAGACCTTCTTCACCGGGATCCAGTACCTCATTCCCCTGGTCGTGCTCATCTGGCTCCTGCTGGTCTGGTTCTGGACCCCGACCACTTCCGCCGCGTGGTCCATCCTGGCGGCCGGGGCGGTCATCATCCTGAACAACCTTTTCCGGACCCTGCTTTCCTATCCGCGCTTCCAGTCGAGGGGAGAGGAGAGCATGGAGACGGCCTTCCAGGACTACGTGAAGCAGCCAGAGGGCTTCTTCACCCGCAGGATCCTTTATGAGATCCTGACCTCCCTGGAGACGGGCGCGCGGAATATGGCCGGAATCGCCGCGGCCTGCGCCTGCTGCGGGATCATCATCGGCGTGATCACCCTCACGGGGCTGGGGATGAAGATGGCCATGCTCATTTCCGCCGCAGCAGGGAACAGCCTCTTCCTGGCCCTGCTCTTCTCCGTCTTCGCCTGCATCATCCTGGGCATGGGGCTGCCCACCACCGCGACGTACATCATCATGGCCGCCCTGGTCGCCCCGGCCATCCTGACCATCAGCCAGGATCTGGGCGCCGCGCTGCCCCTCGTGGCCATCCACCTCTTCGTCTTCTACTACGGCATCGTGGCGGACGACACTCCGCCCGTGGGGCTGTGCGCCTATGCCGCGGCGGGGATCTCCGGCTCGGATCCCATCACCACGGGTCTGAAGAGCTTCCGTCTGGATTTGGCGGCCTTCACCCTGCCCTTCATGTTCATCTACAACACCAAGCTGCTCATGATCGACACCAGCTTCACCGAGCTGGCCTATCTGGTGCCCATGTGCATCCTGGGCATGTTCTGCTGGGCGGTGTTCATCCAGGGCTTTTGGCTGGTACGGACCAATATCCTGGAGCGCCTGCTCTACGTGGGGCTGGCCTTCCTCCTGGTCAATCCCAGCGGCCTGTATCTCGCCGATTTCCACATTCCGCTGCATATGTCCAACGGCGCGGGTATCGCGGGCATGGCCCTGCTCTTTCTCTGGCAGAGGGCCCGCAGGAAAAAGGCGGAGAACGCCCTCACCCCGGAAGCGACATGAGCAAACGGACGGCCATCCCTCTCGGAGTCTGCCTCCTTCTCGGTCTGGCTGTCTCGGCCGTGCTGCTGACCAGGCCGGTCAGCGAGGTCCGGGTCGCCTTGCCGGACCGGGAAGGCCAAATCGCGGATTCGGTTTGGGCCCAGCCGCAGGAGCTGCTCTGCATGCGGTATATCCACTCCGTGGAGCGAACACCTGTGGAGGGACGGTTCGCGATTGCGGAAGAGGGGGGCTTCCGGGCGGTGGAGACCAGGACCGCCGGAGCCGGCACGGGCCTGCCCAATGTGGCCAAGGGCCGCAAGGTGAGCATCGAGGGCGAACGGCTTGTCGTGGATGAGGGGAGACGGTATTATCCGGAGATTCCCTTTTACTATCATCCCCTGAACAAGCTCCGCATTCGGGTGGACGGGACACGTCTGGATCTGGGGAAAGTTCCGCAGGGGAGCAGGCTCAGAATCACCTCGCGGACGCATCCGTTCTGGCGGTGGCTCCTGACTGGACGGATTCCGCTTTGACTATTCTGGGACCCGGGCAACACATTCACCCGGTCCGTCATCCGCTACCCGGGAAATGGTCCCGGAAGGGGGCGTTGTGAGCGAGACACGGATCCTTCCCCGCGAGCAGGTCCTCGAGGCCCTGCGGAACGGGGCCCGCGAGCATCACTCGGGCTACCTGGCCATGTACTCCACCTGGTTCGGGGGCATCGTCACCGACCCCGCCCTCATGCTCGTTCCGGTGGACGATCACCTAGTGCATCGGGGAGACGGGGTCTTCGAGGCCTTCAAGTGCGTGCGCGGCTCGCTGTACCAGCTGGAGCGGCACCTGGACCGCCTGGAGCGGTCCTCGGCCATGATCGGCCTGGAGTGGCCCATGCCGCGATCCGAGCTGCGGGAGCGCGTGCTGCAGACCATTCGGGCGGCTGAGACGGCGGATTGCCTCATTCGGCTCTACCTGTCCCGGGGTCCGGGGGATTTCTCTCCTTCCCCCTCCGCCAGTATCGGCAGCCAGCTCTATATCGTGGTCACCGCGTTCAGCCCGCCGGATAGGGGGAAGTACGAGACGGGCTGCAGCGTCGTGACCAGCTCCATCCCCGTCAAGCCGGGGGTCTTCGCCAAGGTGAAGAGCTGCAACTACCTGCCCAACGTGCTCATGGAGAAGGAGGCCGAGGAGAGCGGGGCGGATTTCGCCGTGGGCCTGGACGAGGCCGGCTGGCTCACCGAGGGGCCCACGGAGAACCTGGGGATGATCGCGGAGGACGGATCGTTTCTGGTCCCACCCTTTGAGAGGATTCTCCGGGGAACAACCGTGATCCGCATGATGGAGCTGGCCGAGCCCCTGGTCCGCGAGGGACGGCTCCGCGACGTCCGCAACGCGCATTTTTCCGCGAGGGATCTCCTTGCCGCCAGGGAGGTCCTGATGTTCGGGACCACCTTCGACGTGCTCCCGGTGGTCAGCTTCGACGGAGAGGGCGTGGGCGACGGGAAGCCCGGTCCCATGTCCCGGGTCTTCCTGGATCTGATGCGCAGGGATCAGCAGGAGGGTGAGCTGCGTACCCCGGTCGAGCCTTGGTCATAAATCGTTCCCTGGGATCCGTGAACTGAAAAGCCACACCCATGCTCTGGATAACTCTCGCCCTGTTCACGGCCTTTTTCAACGCCTCCGCGGCCACGGTAGCCAAGCACGGACTCTCGGATCTGCGCCCCTGGGAAATGGGCATGGTGCCCACGGCCTGCGCCGGGCTCATCTGCCTGGCCCTGCTTCCCTTCATCCAGGTCCCGCAGCTGGATGCGGCCTTCTGGTGGGCCTGGGGGCTGTCCCTGCCCCTCATGGTCGTCGCCCTGTACTTCCAGTACTCCGCCATCCGGCTCTCGCCCCTGTCCCTGACCATGCCCTACCTGTCCTTCACCCCCGCCTTCGTCATCCTCACCGGTTTCCTGCTTCTGGAGGAGGTGCTCAACGCCTGGGGGCTTCTCGGGGTCCTGTCCATCGCGGCGGGGGGGTATGTGCTCCATCTGGACCCGGGGAGCGGTCGGGGCCTGACGGACCCTATCCGGGCGGTTTTCCGCGAGCCGGGATCCTGGCGCATGCTGGTGACCGCTATCATCTTCAGCCTGACCGGAGTATTCGGGCGGATGGGTGTGCTGCATTCCTCGCCCCTGTTCTTCGGGCTGACCATGCTCCCGGCCCTGGGGGCCCTCTTCGTGATCACGGGCATTGTCCTGCGCCAGGCTCGGCTGTCCAGCCTGTGGAAGAAGCCGCGGGCCGCCGCCCTGGCCGGGCTCTGCGTGGCCCTGGAGATCATCTGCCACCACTTTGCCATCGCCCTGACCAAGTCGGCGTACATGCTCGCGGTCAAGCGGCTGAATACCCTCATTTCCGTGATCTACGGCGGCGTGGTGTTCAAGGAGAAGAACATGCTCGTCCGCTTGAGCGGAACCCTGCTCATGTTCCTGGGCGTGGCCATGATCGGGCTCTTGGGCGAATGA
>CAYFSD010000058.1:0-8224 GCA_964345705.1 uncultured Desulfohalobiaceae bacterium | reverse complement strand
CCATCCGCTTCCCGCGTCCTCCGGCAAGCACGAGCCCGGCGACTTGAGTCCGACCCTTCTCCCCTTGCTCCGTCATCTTCGGTCCATCCGAATTAAAGGTTTGTCTTCAGCGCCTGGTAATCCTAGTGCCTGCCCCCCTGCATGTCAATCACAGGGGCAGAGCGAGTTCGCCGCGCTGCCGCTCATCCTCGGAGAGGCTCCCCCGCCCCTGCAGAGAAAGCAGAGGTCACCGCTCACTCCCCGTGGCAAGGGACCGAGTCCCGCGCTCGGGGAAGAAAAAAAAGCAGACCATACGGTCTGCTTTTGTCGACTTTTCCAGTCCCTGGCCTAGTGGCCCGACCCGCCACGTTCAGCCAGGCTGAGACGCTGGATCGCTCGTTTCAGTGCCGCCTCGGCGCGGGCGGAGTCGACTTGCTCCTGCTTCTGGCGGAGCCGTTCCTCGGCCCGTTCCTTGGCCTTCCGGGCGCGCTGCGCATCGATCTCCTCGGCGCGCTCCGCGCTTTCCGCCAATATGGACACGGAATCGGGTGTCACCTCGGCGAATCCGCCAGAGAGGAAGAGGTACTGGTTCGTGCCGCCTTTCCTGTAGTAGAGGGAACCGATCGCCAGGGCGGACAGGAAGGGGATGTGGTTCTTCATCACCCCGAACTGGCCTGCCACGCCCGGCACACCGACGTATTGCACATCCTCGCTGAGGACGGTGGCGTCCGGTGTGACGATCTCCAGATGAAGCTGTTCTTCAGCCATGTCGCTATCCCGGTTGGTCTGAGGTTACATATTCTGAGCCTTCTCCCTGGCCTCCTCGATCGTGCCCACCATGTAGAAGGCGTTCTCCGGCAGATCGTCATGCTTGCCGTCGATAATCTCCTTGAAGCCCTTGATGGTCTCTTCGATTTTGACGTATTTGCCGGGCATGCCGGTGAACTGTTCCGCCACGAAGAAGGGCTGGGACAAAAAGCGCTGGATCTTGCGCGCCCTGGACACGGTGAGCTTGTCCTCGTCTGAGAGCTCCTCCATGCCCAGAATGGCGATGATGTCCTGCAGATCCTTGTAGCGCTGCAGGACCATCTGCACTTCCCGCGCGGTCTGGTAGTGGTCCGCTCCGAGGACGTTGGGATCAAGAATCCGCGAGGTGGAATCCAGCGGATCCACCGCGGGGTAGATGCCCAGCTCGGCGATCTGCCTGGCCAGCACCAGGGTGCCGTCCAAGTGGGAGAAGGTGGTCGCCGGCGCCGGGTCGGTGAGGTCGTCCGCGGGGACGTAGATGGCCTGCACCGAGGTAATGGAGCCCTTGGTGGTGGAGGTAATGCGCTCCTCCAGCTCGCCCAGGTCCGTGCCCAGGGTGGGCTGGTACCCCACGGCCGAGGGCATGCGGCCGAGCAGGGCGGACACCTCCATGTTGGCCTGGGTGAAGCGGAAGATATTGTCGATGAAGAGCAGCACGTCCTCGCCTCCCTCGTCGCGGAAGTACTCCGCCACGGCCAGGGCGGTCAGGGCGACCCGGGCCCTCGCTCCGGGGGGCTCGTTCATCTGGCCGTAGACCAGCGCGGCGTTGGGCAGCACCCCGGCCTCCTTCATCTCCAGGTAGAGGTCATTGCCCTCGCGGGTGCGCTCGCCCACGCCGGCAAAGACCGACTTTCCGCCGTGCTGCTTGGCGATGTTGTTGATCATCTCCATGAGAATAACGGTCTTGCCCACGCCGGCGCCGCCGAAGAGGCCCATCTTGCCGCCCTTGGGGAAGGGGATCATCAGGTCGATGACCTTGACCCCGGTTTCCAGCAGCTCGATGGAGGTGCTCTGGTCGGTGAAGGAGGGCGCCGGCCGGTGAATGGGGAGCATGTTCTCCGTGGATAAGGGGCCCTGCTCGTCTACCGGGCGGCCGACCACGTTCTGGATCCGTCCCAGGGCTGCCGGTCCCACCGGCACCTGGATGGAATCGCCTGTGTCGATGGCCTCCATGCCCCGGACAAGCCCGTCCGTGCTGTCCATGGCCACGCAGCGGACCACACGGTCGCCGAGCTGCTGGGCCACTTCCACGATGAGCTGATCCTCTTCCGAGACATCGGGATCGTTGATGCGAATGGCATTCATGATGCTGGGCAGCTCCTGCTCCGAGAACTCTATATCAACGATCGCACCGATGACCTGGACAATCTTGCCTTTGCTTTGCGTTGCTACCGTGTTTTCACTCATTACGGCCCCCCTTCTGGCACTCAGTTTTGTTTCCGGCACTCACAATCTTTCCGGCTACTCAGTTTTGTTTCCGGCACTCTTCAGAATAAGCAGAACTGAGTGCCGGACCTTTTTATCCTTTGAGTGCTTCCGCACCACCGACAATGTCGAGGAGTTCGGATGTAATCGCGGCCTGCCTGGCCTTGTTATAGGACAATGTCAGGTTGGAGATCATGTCGTCGCAGTTGCGGGTGGCGTTGTCCATGGCGGTCATGCGGGCCGCGTGCTCGCTCGCCGAGGTCTCGAGCAGCCCGCGATAGAGCTGGACCTTGACGAACCGCGGCAGGAGCTCGGCCAGCAGGCCCTCCACCGAGGGCTCATAGGTGTACTCCGCCTTGCTCCCGCCCTGCTCCGCGGCCTGTTCCTCGCCCTGTTCCTGACCGCCCTCGCTCTCCTGGCTCACGGGCAGGATCTGGAGCCGCGTGGGCTCCTGCTTGATCATGTTGATGAATCGGCCGTAGACCAGATGGACCTCATCCACTTCCTGCTGGTTGTAGGCGTGGATGATCTCCGCTCCAAGCTGGTTGGCCAGGGAGAAGTCGAAGTAGTCCATGACCTCCGAGTGGTCGCTGACCAGCTCGTGGGACGTCTTGGCGATGTCCTTGCTCCCCTTCTTCCCGGCGCAGAAGAACTTCACCGTCTGCCCGGACTTCGCCCTGCCATCGGCGAACTGGGTGGCCAAATGAACCAGATTGGAGTTGAAGGCTCCGCAAAGCCCCCGTTCCGAGGTGATCAGGACCACGGCGATGTTATTGATCTCCTCCCTCTGCTCCAGCAGGGGGTGGGCGCTGCTGTCCACGCCCTGGGACAGATCGCCCAGGATTTCGTAAAACTTTTCCGCATAGGGCCGGAACTGCTCGATTCGGCCCTGCGCCTTGCGCAGCTTGGCCGAGGCGACCATGTTCATGGCCCTGGTGATCTGCTTGGTCTTGCGTACGGACGCAATCTTGTCCTTCACTTCCTTCAGAGAAGCCATGGATTATCCCCTTTCCGGCAATTTATTCCTGGAAGCCCTTCTTGAATTCTTCCACGGCGCTGCCGAGCTTGCTCTCCAGTTCCTGATCCATGTCCTTCTTCTGCTTGATCTCGTCCAGAATCTCGGGCTTGGAGTTCTTCATGAAGTCCAGGAACTCTCTCTCGAACTTGCGCACGCTGTCCTCGGAGATGTTATCCATGTACCCCCTGGAACCTGCGAACAGCACCGCCACCTGATCCTGAAACGGCATGGGTTTGTACTGGTCCTGCTTCAAAAGCTCCATCATCCGCTTGCCGCGCTCCAGCTTGGCCTGGGTGGACCTGTCCAGCTCGGAGCCGAACTGGGCGAATGCCGCCAGCTCCCTGTACTGGGCCAGATCCAGGCGCAGGGTTCCTGCCACCTTCTTCATGGCCTTGGTCTGGGCGCTGCCCCCGACTCGAGACACGGACAGACCCACATTGATCGCTGGCCGGAAGCCGGCGTTGAACAGGTCCGGCTCCAGATAGACCTGACCGTCGGTAATGGAGATCACGTTGGTGGGAATGTAGGCCGAGACGTCGCCGGCCTGGGTCTCGATGATGGGCAGGGCGGTCAGCGATCCGCCGCCGTGCTCGTCGCTCAGCTTGGCCGCGCGCTCCAGCAGTCGGGAATGGAGATAGAAGATGTCCCCGGGATAGGCCTCGCGGCCGGGAGGACGCCTGAGCAGCAGGGACATCTGCCGATAGGCCACGGCTTGCTTGGAGAGATCGTCGTAGATGACCAGGGCGGGCTTGCCGTTGTCCCGCATATGCTCGGCCATGGCGCAGCCGGCGAATGGGGCGATGTATTGCAGGGCGGCAGCCTCGGAAGCGGTAGCACAGATAATCGTGGTGTACTCCAGGGCCCCGTGTCTGCGCAGCGTATCCGCGACACCGGCAACAGTGGACATCTTCTGCCCCACCGCCACATAGAAGCAGTGCACATCGGACTCCTTCTGGGCCAGAATGGCGTCCAGACCGATGGCGGTCTTGCCCACCTGGCGGTCGCCGATGATCAGCTCACGCTGACCCCGGCCGATGGGGGTCATGGAGTCGATGGACTTGAGCCCGGTGTACATCGGCTCGTCCACCGGCTGCCTCTCGACGATCCCGGGGGCCTTGATGTCCACGAGGCGACTTTCCTCGAAGGAGACGGGGCCTTGGCCGTCCAGGGGGTTGCCCACGGGATCGATCACCCGGCCGGTGACCGCCTCGCCCACGGGCACGGAGAACACCTTGCCCGTGCGCTTGACCGTGTCCCCCTCGTTGATGTGGGTGTCCTCGCCCAGCAGGGCGCAACCCACGCTGTCCTCCTCCAGGTTCAGGGCCAGCCCATAGACCTGGCCGGGGAACTCCAAAAGCTCCATGGCCTGGCAGCTCTCCACGCCGTAGACGCGGGCGATCCCGTCACCCACGGAGAGGACCGTGCCGGTCTCGGTCATCTCCATCTTCTGTTCATAGTTCGCGATCTGGTCCTGGATGATCTGGCTTATTTCTTCGGCTTTTATTTGCATAACAGCTACTCACCCCTTTTTATATTTTCTTTCACCTGCTCCAGCTGGGCCTTGATACTCGCATCGTAAAGCTTGTCCCCGATCCGAAGAAGCAGTCCGCCCAGGATATCCTGGTCCGTCTCGAAATCCAGGACCAGATTCCTTTTCAGCTGTTTCTCCAGCCCTTTGCGGACCTTGTTCCGCTTCTCCTTGCTCAGGTCGATCGCAGTGACCAGGCTTCCGCGCAGGATGCCCTCCTGCTCGTCCATGAGCTTGCGATAGTAGGCCTGAATGGAAAGGAAGAAATCCAGCCGATCCTTGTCGGCCAGGAAAAGGCAAAAGTTGATGACCATGCGGCTCAGCTCGAGACGCTCGGCTACTTTTTGCACCACCTTCTTCTTATCCTCGATCTTGATCACGGGATTATGGAAGACCCGTTCTAACAAGGGTGCTGCCTCGATGGCCTCGGCGAACCGGGCCAGCTCCTCGCCATACTGCTTCTGCGCGCCCTTGCCCTGATCCTGGCCCAGGGCGAACAAAGCACGAGCGTAGCGTTTGGCAATGACCTGTTCCTTCAATTCAGCACCACCTTTGTTAGATATTTATCGATGAGCTCTTCCTGTTCCTTGGCCCCGAGACGCTCGGCAACGATCTTCTCCGCGGAAGCGACGATGCGATCCGCCATTTCCGCGCGAAGGTTATTCACCTCCTGCTCCAGCTCCTGAGAGGCCCGCTGCCTGGCCTGCTCCCGGATCTGTTCCGCATCCGAATGGGCCTTCTCAATGATCGACTGCTTCAGCGCCTCGCCCTGCTGTCTGGCCTGATCCAGGATCTCCTGGCGCTCGTTCTCCAGATTGGCGATGCGCTGCTCCACATCCTTGAGCTCCTTCTCGGCTTCGGCCTTCCGGCTCTCCATATTCTCGATTTCACGGCTGATCTGTTCCTTGCGGCTGGAGAAGAAGTCCTTGATCTTGCTCCCGGCGAAGTACCAGATAAGGCCGAGAAAGAGGACCAGATTCAGGCAGCGCCAGAAAAAGTCCCACCATTCCGCGCCCGAGGAGGACCCCCCGCCGCCGGCGGCGGAGACGCTCCCCGCGGCGATGAGGCCCATGGCTACGGCCGAGATCGTGATTTGCCCCCATTTTCTCAAGGCAGCCCTCCTTCCTGTTGTCGTTGTCGCTTCAGCACCGCGGCAACCGAGCTGCGCCTCAGCGTCGCGGCTACGCCTGCGATCCGCTCTCTCCGGGGAGATGCCCCGGGTTGGCGTGACCTCGCCGGCCGCTCGAAAAAAAGCGGAATCACCCCCTTTTCAGGGCAATCCCGCTAGCTCATCACCTTCTGCGCCACTTTCTCGGCGTATTGATCCACTTCGCGTAAAAGCTGTTCCTGGGCGGATTCGCGCTGCTCGCGGAGCTGCTGCCTGGCGCTCTCCAGCTCCTCGTTCGCCTCGCGACGGGCTTGATCCGTAATCTCCTTCTCCTGCTCCGAGCCCTCATCCCGGTACTGGGCGCGGATGTCCCCGGCCTGCTTTCTGGCCTCCTGCAGGGACTGCTCGTAGTTCCCCAGCTTCTCGCCCGCCCGCTCGTTGAACTTCTCCACCTCGCTCATGTCCGAGGCGAGCTTCTCCGAGCGCCTTTTAATGACCCCGCGGATCGGGCGGTACAGAATCAGGTTGAGCACCGCGAGCAGGATGAGGAAGTTCACCAGCTGAATCAGCAGGGTCATATTCAATTCAATCATATCCGCCCCCTTTTTAGTCAGCTCTGCTTTCACGACCTTGTGAAATGTATTGCAATCGACTAACTCCCTAACGTATTTCCCCGAAACTGTCAAAACCTTTTTACCGCATCGGCCAGCAAGCCGACGCGAAAAGGGAAGCTCCCGTCACAGCCATGCTCGCGCACAGCCGGTGCTCCCGGACGGCAGCCGCTTCCACGGCAGATCCCGAACGCTATTTAATCGCCTGCCACGCCTCCGGCTCGCGCGGGCGGAGTCGCTGCCATGTTCCCGTCGGGCCAAATCGAAGGGCTGGCTTGTTCCTTCTTTCACTAGCACATTCCCCCCAAGGAACGAAAGCATCTTTTTCCCGACATGTTTCCCACTGCAGCTCCGGTTCATTTCCGGGCTCCTCCGCAGGAGAGATCCTGGCCTCGCTTTCCGCCGAACACAACCTGCGAGGCTCGACGAAGAAAAGCCGCCGAGAGGCTACAGGGCCCGCAGCCATTCCGGCTTGAGCCCGACCTCGCCCCGACGCGCCCGCTCGATCTGGGCCAGGGCCGCCTCCTTGTCCCCGGGAAAGCGGACCTTGACCGGGAGATAGTTCGAGGCGTGATTGGAGATGAACAAGCCATTGCTCAGGTTCGTGTGCCGCAGCATCTCCTCCAGCTCGGCCAAAATGCCCTCTTGGTCCGGAAGGCGGAACTCGCCGGACTGGGACTGCTCTTCCAGGGGCGTGCCGGGCACGAGCATGACCGTCAGGGCCCCGACGTAATCCGGGTCCATGGCCGACAGGGCCTCGCCAGTGGCCCGGGCATGCCGGAGCGATCCCTCGCGGCCGGCGATTCCCAGCAGGACGGTCACGGAGAGGGATATTCCGGCCTCCTTCGCCGCGCGCCCGCGCTGGATCATCTCCTGCGCGGAGGCGCCCTTGTTCACCGCCCGCAGGACCTCGTCGTCCCCGCTCTCCAGCCCGAGATAGAGGATGGCCAGATTCCTGTCCGCCAGCTCCCGCAGCTGCTCAGGGGTCTTCTTGCGGATACTCTTGGCGTTGGCGTAGGCCCCGATCCGCTCCAGCCAGGGCATCTGCCGATTGATCTCCTCCAGGATGGCGATCAGACGCTTTTGCGGGATGATCAGGGCGTCCCCGTCCATGAGGAACAACCTGCGGCAGTGGCGCAGATTCCGGGCCGCCCAGCGGATATCCCGAAAAATGATCTCCTCCTCCTTGATCCGGAAGCGCTTGTCCTTGTACGATCCGCAAAAGGTGCACTTGTTGTGGGAGCACCCCACCGTCACCTGGAGCAGAATGCTCTGCGCCTCGCTCGGAGGCCGAATACAGAAGCCCTCGTAGTGCATTCCTTCCATCTTTGAAGCTCCCCTGACCGGGATTGACTCGTCGCGGCCTTCGGGTTTAGGAGGTTTCACCTTCCCCTGCTCGCCGCGGCCCTCCGCGACTCCGCAACCATTGCGACGGGGTACGCAACCGTGTGTAGCCACGATCGTCCGTAACTATTCACCATCTCAATGCCTCAGCATCCACGGGCACGGGGTCCTTGAATCAGCTGGTCTTCGGATCTGCCCTCTTTTCTCCCTCCGGCACTTCATGATGTCCGGGATCCGGGATCACACGGAGAAAAACCAGGAGAATGCCGGGAAGGGGACCTATTCAGAGCCGAAGGCCGGTTGATTCAAGGACCCCGTGCCCGTAGTCAAATCAAAGTGCTGAATAGCCACGATCGTCCTTCCCAATTGACGCGTTCTGGAAAGTGTTGTCAATATACTTTGAA
>CAYFSD010000057.1:0-8303 GCA_964345705.1 uncultured Desulfohalobiaceae bacterium | reverse complement strand
GCAACGACATGGTCAAGAATCTCACCCGGCAGGATCTGGAGCACCTGTTTTCCTAGGCGTTTGGCGTTCTGCGTTCGGCGTTCGGCGTTCTGCGTTCGGCGTTCCCGGTTCTTCGATTCGAGTGCCGGGTGCGGGAAGATGGTCAAAAAAAAGCGCCGGAAGGAAGCTCCTCCCGGCGCTTTTTTGCGCGGCGTATATCAGGGGGCTATTTGTCGCCGCCCTTGCTGGCGACCACGTTGCCCCTGCTGTCGCTCACGGTGATGGAGAACATGCCATCGCCGTCCAGGCGATGGGTGGCGCAGGAGATTCAGGGGTCGTAGGCGCGCACCGCCATCTCTATCTGGTTGAGCGCGGTCTCGTCCACCTCGCCGCCGCGGATGAGGCTGCGTGCGGCCTGGTTCACGCTCATGTTGATGGGCCCCAGGTTGTGCGTGGTGCCCACGATCATGTTCCCGCGGGTGATCAGGCCGTTCTCGTCCGTGGAGTAGTCGTGGATCAGGGTCCCGCGCGGGGCCTCCACGCAGCCCACGCCGTTGCCGGCTCCGGCCTCGGCGGGATTCCGCACCTTGGTGTCCGTGATCTCCGGATCCTCCAGGAGGTTAATGGCGTGCTCGCAGGCGTAGACCTCCTCGATGAGCCGGGCCCAGTGATAGAGCAGCGTGGCCTGGGCCGGGCGCCCGAAGCGCTCCCGGAACTCCTCCAGCTCCTGCTGGGCCCGCTGCGTGGGGATGCTGTCCACCACGTTGATCCGGGCCAGGCAGTTGGAACGGTAGATCCCCCTGGGCTCCTGAAGATCCAGGGAAAAGCCCTCGTTCCAGGCCTTGGCGTAGGGCATCTTCCCGTAGGAATAGGGCTCCACGTGCTCCCCGATGTGCTCGGCGTACTCCGAGGGATGGAAGTCGTGGTAGGATCCGTCGGGCTTCATGAGCCGGATATTGCCCTCGTACAGGCTCATCTCGCCCTGGCCGCCCACGGTGCCCATGAACCCGGTCCGGATCACGCCCAGGCTCTGGATGGTCTCCAGATACTGGGGAAAGAGCTGGTTCTTGGCGAAATCCATGGTGTACAGGGCGAAATCCAGGAGCTCCCGCATCTCGGAGAGCATCTCCTTCCGCTCCTCCTCGGAAAGCGGCTTGGCGAAGCCCCCGGTCACCCCGGCCACGGGATGGATGGCCTTGCCCGCGAAGCGCTCCAGCATCATCTTGGCCTTGCTCCGCATGCGGACCACCTTCTGGGCCAGCTCCGGATTGGCCTTGGCCACGCCGATCACGTTGCGGGCCTGGTAGTCCGTGTCCGGGCCGAGGACGAAATCCGCCGCCGCCAGGAAGAAGAAGTGCAGCAGCTTGTCCTCGGCGTGGGCGATGGTGTGCATCAGCTCCCGGAGCTTGTTTCCGGCCGGTGGCGGCTCCACCCCGAAGCAGCGGTCCACCGCCTTGTTCGCGGCCAGATGGTGGTGCCAGGGACAGATCCCGCAGATGCGGTTCACGATGCGCGGCACCTCCTCCGCGGGCTTGCCCTCGATGAACTTCTCGAACCCGCGCAGGGACATGACATTCACCTGACTATCCTGGACCTCGCCCTTGTCGTCGAGCTGGATCCGGATGGAGGCGTGTCCCTCGATGCGGGTCAAGGGCGAGATATTGATTACTTCCGACATATCTCCTCCTCGCTGGAGTGTTGGATTTGCAGCCTTCCGTGCGCGCCGGAGAACCGAAGCAGGGAGGTGTACTCCGCCAGGGAGGTGATGTCCGCTCCGTTGGAGGCCAAGGCGTTGAGCATGTCCAGCATCTGGTTCCCGTTCTGCTTCACCGGGCCGAAGCAGCCCCGACAGGGGACGCGGCCGGAGATGCAGCGGGGCGTCCGATTGTCGCCGCCGCAGCCCGCCCTGGTCACCGGCCCCATGCACAGGACCCCCTGCTCCAGGAAGCAGCGCATCTCATCCAGGGGCTTGTCACTCTCGTATACGGGATTTTGGAGAAAGCGGCGCAGCTTGCCCACCCCGCCCTTGCCTTCGCGCTTGGTGGGACACACGTCGCAAACGCTCTTGGTGGGCAGCTCCGGCAGCTCGCCCTTCACCAGCCCCAGCAGGGCGGCGTACACCGTGTCCGGATGCGGAGGGCACCCGGGCAGATGCAGATCCACGTCGATCTTCTCGTCCACCGCGTAGCAACGATCCAGCTGCGCGGGCACGTGCTGATCCGGGAAGGCCCCGGGAATATCCGTGGTCTCCGTGGAATAGTAGCGACCCAGGACCTCCTGAGTGCTGTAGGAGTTGGCCAGCGCCGGGATGCCGCCGTGCGTGGCGCAGGTGCCCACGGCCACGAGCACGCGGCACTTTCGGCGCATCTCGCGGGCGACCTCCAGATGCTCCTCGTTGCGGATGCCTCCGGTGATGATCCCCGCATCCGCCTCCGGGATCTCCAGATGCTCCTCCGTTCCCAGCTGGCCGTAGTATTTGTGGTCCATGATCACGGGCATGTGGACGAATTCGCAGTGCTCCAGGATCTCCAGGAGTCGCTCGCCCATGTCCACCACGCTGATCTCGCAGCCGGAACAGGCGTTCAGCCATTCCTCAGCGACCTTGGTGGTCATCGTTCCTCTCCTTGGGCTCAGGGATGAGTGATGTGTTATTTGTGTATGTGTAAGTGGAGGTGTATGTGAGGCTTACGTGTTAAAAAGGGGGTGAAGAGCCATCTCCACTCCTCTTCCATCTTCGCGCCTTCACGCTTTCACACCTTCCTACCTTCGTACTTCCCCACTTTCCTACCTTCACACTTTCGCACCTTCGAACCTTCGCACTACGTGGACCGGAACTTCACCGAGGGCTTGCCCAGCTGATCGCGGCTCTCCTCGGCTATCTTCTTCTTGCGCCTGGACCAGTCCAGGACCTGCTCAAAGGCCCGGGAGGCGCTGTGGCCGTTGACCTTGGCCGCTCCCTCCACCGTGGATTCCATGGACTCGGTCAGGGCGGCCCGTCCCACAGGGGTCCGGGCGAGGACCGTGGTCCAGCCCTCGGCCGCGCCGAGGCCGCCAAAGGAGAGATCGGCGTACTCCGCGGAATAGTCCGCGCAGAAGCGGCAGGCCTCGCGCTTCATGAAGTCGAGCTGATCCAGGGGAACGGTCTTGACCTCCCCGTCCGCGAGATGGATCTGGAAGGCCTCCTTGATGTTGATCTTGCGCACCTCGTCCCAGGAGAAGCCTCCGATTTCGGCCAGTTTTTGCCTGTGCCGCTCGTCGAGGACAAAATTCCCGGAGCAGAAGAGCCCCAGACAGAAGGCGATGGACTCGGAGGGCATGATCTGCATGGCCTGCATCTTGCGGATGGCCTTGATCTGACAGGGCGTGCCCACAAAGGCCACGCGGCGCAGCCCACGCCTCAGAATGGGCCCCAGCTCCTCCACCGAGGTATAGGTCACGTAGCGGTCACTGAAGTTCTTCATCCCCTGCGAGGTATCCACGTAGAAGCCCGCGGACTCGAAGATGTCCTCCTTGTCCTGTGCCAAAAAGGGCTCGCGGCGGAAGAGGTCGATGGGCCTGGTGACCACCGCTCCGTCGATGCGCCCGATATCCATGAGGTGCATGAGCAGCGCGGTCACCACCCCGCCGTCGGTGCCCCGCTCGTGGATCTTGGTGTCCGAGGCCCTGGCCAGGGTGGTCTCCATGACCCGGCCCATGGGAGCGCTCCAGCTCACTATGCGCCTGGTCTCCTCCTCCAGCTCACCGATCTCGGGGCAGATCGCGTAACACAGCCCGCACTCGATGCATTTCTCGATGTCCGAGTAATAGGGATTGCCGTCGTCATCCAGATCGAGGGCGCCGTAGTTCACCGCGTTGCAGAAGGTGACGCATCCGCCGCAGCGATGACACAGTCCCGGCTTCTGGACCTCCTGAATCAAATTGAAAAACGTTTTCATAACGCCTCCTTGGAGATCGAAAATCCTGCGCTCCGTCGCGGCCGGGAATCGACACGCCCGATCACCGGCCCGCTCCAGAGGAGGGAGGCGGATGCCGTCCCTTCGAATCCGGCAACCACTCTCCCGTTGTGTGCGGCGGCGCTAGTTGGCCTGCTCCTCGGTCTGCCGCGCGAAGCAGGGATTGGGGCCCAGCTCGCGGATGCGCTCCGTGAACTCGGTCACCACTTCGGCAAAGCGGGAGGCCTCCGCGGAAGAGACCCACTGAATGTCGAAGCGCCTGGGGTTGATCCCCTGGGCATGCAGCACGTTCCTGATGGCCTCGGCTCGGGCCAGGGCTTTGTAATTACCGTCCAGGTAATGACACTCTCCCAGGTGTCACCCCATGACGATGGCCCCGTCCGCTCCCTTGTTCAGGGCGTCCACAACCACGCTGGCCGGGACCATCCCGGAGCACATCACCCGCACCGCCCGCATGTTGGGAGGATACTGCAGTCGGGAGACCCCGGCAAGGTCGCCGCCTGCGTAGGCGCACCAATTGCAGAGAAATCCGACGATACGCGGCTCGAATTGTTCCGACATAGAATGTATCTCCTTCGCCCTTATTGTTCGGCGTTTCCGGCCTACTCGCTCTCGCCCAGGAAGGCCTCCACCTGGGCCCGCAGCTGGTCCACGCCAAAGCCGTGCACGAAGATCCCGTCCTTGGGACAGGTGGCCTCGCACAGACCGCAGCCCTTGCAGACCGCCTTGTCCACCTTGACCCTGTAGCGGGATTCGGGCGCCTCGTCAGCCGGCTGCAGGGAGATGGCCCCGTAGGGGCAGACATCCACGCACAGGGCGCACCCGTCGCAGTGCTCCGTGACCTCGGCCTTGATCGCGTCCAGGGTCATTCGCGTCCTGGACAGGAGCACGCCGGCCCGGGAGGCCGCTGCCTTGGCCTGGCCGATGGACTCGTCCAGGGTCTTGGGATAGTTGCACAGCCCCGCAACAAAGAGCCCGTCCACGCTCATGTCCACGGGCCGCAGCTTGGGGTGGGCCTCGTTGAGGAACCCGTCCCTGTTGCGGCCGCACTTGTAGAGCTCCACCAGCTCGTCGTTGGCATGGGGCACGATCGCGGAGGCGAGCACCAGGTGATCCGCGGGGAGGCGCACCCGCTGCTGCAGGATGGGCTCGAAGGCCTCCACCTCGAGCTCAGCCCCGGTGTGCACCGCGGGAGGGTTCTCCAGATCGTAGCGGATGAAGATGACCCCCAGCTCCCGGGCCTTGGTGTACAGATCCTCGTGGAGCCCGTAGGTCCGGATGTCGCGGTAGAGGACGGTGACGCGCATCTGCGGGTTCATTTCCTTCAGGGCAATGGCGTTCTCCACGGTGTGCGTGCAGCAGATGCGGCTGCAATAGGGCCTCTCCGGGGTGCGGGAGCCCACGCACTGGATGAACACCGCGCTTCCCGCGGACCGAACGCGGTCGGGATCGCTCTGCAGGAGCTCGTCGAACTCCAGATGGGTCCGGATGCGCTCGTCCTCGCCGTAGGCGTATTCCCGCGGGGTGTATTCCGCAGCTCCTGTGGCGATGATCCCAGCGCCGTATTCAATGGTCCGCTTTTCCTCGCCCACCTGGACCTCGGAGCGGAAGTCGCCCACGGAGCCAGTGGCCGAGGTGAGCCGGGCATTCGTGAGGACCTCGATGTTCTGGCTCGACTCCACTTGCTGGATCAAATCCCGGATAAAGGGCCCGATCTCCTCGCCCTGGGCGGTGCGATTCAGCTTCAGGGCGTTGCCGCCCAGCCGGTCGCTATTCTCCACGAGCCGGACGGGATAGCCCAGGGCGGAGAGCTCCAGCGCGGCGGTCATGCCCGCGGCTCCGCCGCCCACCACCAGGGCCTTCTGGTTCACGTCCACCTCGAGCTCCTGGAGCGGAGCGTTGGTCCCCGCCTTGGCCACGGCCATGCGCACCTGGTCCTTGGCCTTGGCCGTCGCGCGTTCCGGATCGTTCTGGTGCACCCAGGAGTTGTGGTTGCGGATGTTGGCCATTTCGATGAGATAGGGATTGAGCCCGGTCTCCTTGAGGGTGTCCTGGAACAGGGGCTCGTGGGTGCGCGGGGTGCAGGCGGCGATCACGATGCGGTTCAGCCCGTGCTCGCGCACCTTCTGCCCGATCATCTCCTGGGTATCCGTGGAGCAGGTGAAGAGGTTGTTCTCCACTAGGGCCACATGGGGCAGGCCGCGCGCGTATTCAGAGACCGCCTCCACGTCCACGGTTCCCGCGATATTGATCCCGCAGGAGCAGACGAAGACCCCGATGCGGGGCTCCTCGGCCTCGACCTTCCGCTCCTCGGGATAGGTCTTCTCCGTGGTCAGGCTGTTCTTGGCCGGCAGAAGGTCCCGCGCCGCCTCCAGGGCCGCGGTGGAGGCCTGGGTGACCGATCCGGGTATGTCCATGGGCGCCTGGAAGGCTCCGGCCACGTACACCCCGTCCACCGAGGCGTTGACCGGCTGGAATCCGGAGGTCTTGGCGAACCCGTAGTGGTTGAGCTCGATCCCGGTGAGATCGGCCAGCCTTCTCGTGTCCTCGGACGGCTCCATGCCCACGGAGAGGACCACCAGGTCGAAGTGCTCCTGGACGATCTGGCCATCCTCGGTGACGTAGGAGAGCTCCACGCCGCGGTTCTGGTGCCCGGGCAGGATGGTGTGCGGCCGGGACCGCACGAAGCGGACGCCCTCCTCCCGCGCCTGCTCGAAGTAGCGCTCGAACTCCTTGCCCGGAGTGCGGATATCCATGAAGAAGATCGCCTCTTCGGGCTCGCTGCCCTTCACATGCTCCCCGGTCACCTGGGCCTGCTTGATGGCGTACATGCAGCAGGTGGAGGAGCAGTACCCGTTGCCGCAGCGATTGGTGCTGCGGGAGCCCACACACTGGATCCAGGCGATCTTGCCCGGCTCGGAGTTGTCCGAGGGGCGCTCCAGGTGCCCCATGCAGGGGCCGGAGCTGGACAGGAGCCTTTCGTATTCCAGGCTGGTGACAACGTCCGGGATCTGGTCGTAGCCGTAGAAGTCCACTCCGGAGGGATCGTAGACCTGATACCCCGGAGCGAGGACCATCCCGCCCACGTTGAGGGTCACCGTCCGTTCGGTGTCCTCGAAGTCAATGGCTCCGGTGGGGCAGAACTTCTCGCAGGCCCTGCACTTGCCCTTCTGCAGATAGATGCAGTTCTCCCCGTCGATGGCGTACTTCAGAGGCACGGTCTGGCCGTACTTGATGTACGCCGCCTTGCGCTTGCCCATCCCCTGGTTGAACTCGTCGTCCACCTTGCGCGGGCACTTCTCGGCGCACACCCCGCAGGCGATGCACTTCTCCACGTCCACATAGCGGGGATGCTTCTTCAAAGTGACCTCGAAGTCGCCCTTCTCCCCGGACACGTCGACCACCTCGGAAAGGGTCAAAAGCTCAATGTTCAAGTGCCGACCGCACTCGACCAACTTGGGGGAGATGATTCACATGGCGCAGTCGTTGGTGGGGAAGGTCTTGTCCAGCTGGGCCATGACCCCGCCGATACCGGAGCTCTTCTCCACCAGATAGACGTAGTATCCGGATTCCGCCAGATCCAGAGAAGCCTGGATCCCGGAGACTCCACCACCCACGACCATTACGGCGCCAACGGGTTGCTCTGCCATATCCACCTCGCTCGTACTGGTTTTCTCGATCCGACCCGTTCCAGAGAACGGATCCCTGTCCGAAGGAAAAAGAGCCTGCATCCTTTCCCGGGATACTCCCGCCGCCTGGCAGAAAGCGAGGAGATGCCTCTCCTCGATGCAATACCGCTTGCCCACCGTGGGCTTGGCCTTGAGCCGGCCCTGCTTGATCCAGTTGCGCACGGTATTGCGGTGCACCTCCAGCAAGGCGGCCAAGCGCCCGATGCGGAATTCGATCATGGCCCCTCCCTTGTGCGAATTGTGCAATAAAAACTTGGTTGCAAAATGTGCATGGAGCGCACAATATCTCTGTTAGGATGGCGTGTCAATGGAGGAGTCTGTTGATCGGAGATCGGAGGTCGGAGGACTGAAGACGGAGATCGGAGGTCGGAGGACGGAAGACGGAGGACGGAGGACTGAAGACGGAGATCGGATATCGGAGATCAGAGGTCGGAGATCAGAGATCAGAGATCGGAGGGGAGAGGACAAGAACCGGTGGGTCGATGAGTCAGTGAAATGGCCCCTGTATGGTTCCCCACCGACTTCACCGCCCCACTGACCTACTGATCTACTGACACACTGACTCACTGCCCCAGGGCCCGGTCCCGGAGGATGCGCACCGCTTCGGGCACAGCCGCCCGGGCGGACTCGGACAGACCAGGGCTGACCTCGCCGGGCAGCTCCTCGCTCTGGACCGCCAGGA
>CAYFSD010000056.1:0-8347 GCA_964345705.1 uncultured Desulfohalobiaceae bacterium | reverse complement strand
CGGGGACCTATTCAGAGCCGAAGGCCGGTTGATTCAAAGACCCCGTGCCCGTAGTCGGATCAAAGTGCTGAATAGTTACAACGGAAGCTATCGGGTCAGATCCACCACGATCACTGTGAGATTGTCCGTGCCCATGCGATACACCAGGGCCTCCCTGTACAGGGCGTCCGCCGCCTCCCGGGCGCTGTCCGTCCGGCTCAGCGTGGCCGCGACCTCCTGGTTGTGCATCACGTCGAAAAGGCCGTCGCAGGCGGCCACGACCCAGCGGTCGTCCTCGCCCAGCCGCTCGGTGGTCACGTCCGGGGTGGCGATCACCCCCACCGGCTTGAAGAACTCGTCCCCCAGGCTCCGCGTGGGCATGAGCCCCGCGCCGTCCCGCATGACATAGGCCCCTCGGACCGCGGCGCCGCTCTCTTCCACCCTCTCCCGCTCCTTCGCGTCGTCCACGCGGTGGTCGCGGGTGGGCTGCCGCACCGAGGCGGAATCCGCGATCACCAGCCTGGCGTCCCCGGCATTGGCCGCGATAAGAAGATCCCCGCGCAGATAGAAGGTCACCGCCGTGGTGCCCGATTCCTGACTGGCCAGCTCCGCGGACACCTGCTCGTAGGCCCGCACGAAGGCCTGCTCCGGATCCAGCCCCTGTTCCAGAGCGCCGGCAAAGCGCAGATGGAGCGTATCCGCGGTGTACTGCGCGGCGAAGCTGCCGGCATGACCGTCGTACACCCCGCCGAAGAGATCGCCGGCCTGATGGAGGTCCCGCCGAAGCATGTGGGTGTCCTCCATCCTGCTGCGCATGCCCTGTTCGCTGACCACGGCAGCCTGGGCCATAGCGGGCTCCTTATTCCTCCTGAAGGCCGAATTGGGACAGGCCCTGCTCCAGCCGGTAAAGCTCCTCCTCGGGCCAAAAGGCGTAGATGCAGGCTGAGAGCACCGGGGCGTAGACCAGCCCGGACACGGCCAGATCCGACTGATCCCACTCCTCCCTGTACGCCGCCGCCTTGGTCAGGTCCAGGAAGAAGCGCCACATGTGGGGCTCCATCTGCTCCAGGAAACCGGAGAGCTTATCCCCGAAGCCGCCCCCGGAGAGTCGCTGCCAAAGGCTCTGCAGCATCCCCTGGGGCAGGTCCCGCACCGTGACTCCGCTCTCGCGGAAGGCCCACACCGTCACCGCGGTGGCGTAGGTCACCACGGGACGGGTCCTGCCCATATCCGAATGCCGATCCTTGAGATAGCGAAATATCTCCGGGAAGTACCCTAGATGCTCCGCCACCCGTTCCGGCCCGAAGCTCTCCTGATTCACCTGATTCAGCACATCCTCGCTCACAACTGCCATTGTCGCTCACTCGTTCGTCTCAGGATTGAACACGCTGCCGCACTGCATCCACCTTGTGCTCGATCTGCCCCGCTTTGCCCCTTTTGTAGTCCAGCTTCAGGGTCAGGTAGATCCGATCGCAGTCCTGCTGCAGATCCTCGAAGCACTTGGTCACCACATCCATCACCTCGGACCAGCTTCCCTCCAGGCAGGTCCCCATGGCGTGCAGGGTGTAGTCCAGGCCGCTATCGCGGACAATGCTCACCATCCGCGCCACATAGGGGCTCAAGCTGTCCCCCTTGTCCAGGGGGAAAATGGACAGCTCCGCCAAGACGCTCATAGCTCCCTCCCTTGCAAGCTCACTGCATTGCACCACGCGGAAAGCCCAACCCGGGCATTTAAAAAAATAACTCGGCCGGGGCGGGCGTGTCCAGCCCGGCGGCGGGAGGAAGGATATTCGATATCCGGACTGAACGCCTCCCAGATCACGAAATGCCTCCCCCAAAAAACGGGGCGGCGGGAGCTCGTGCTCCCGCCGCCCCGGAACGGGCCCATGCCCAACCGAGCAAAATCCCGGCTGCAAGGTTCTCCCAAGGCGCTATCCCGTCTTCTCCAGCTCCTCCTTTCTCAGGTCCTTGCGCAGGACCTTGCCCACCGCGGAAGTGGGCAGCTCCTCCCGGAATTCCACGCTCCTGGGCCGCTTGTACCCGGCAAGGCGCTCGCGGCAGAACTGCAGGAGGTCCTCTTCGCAGGTGTCACACCCGTCCTTGAGCTGGACGAAGGCCTTGACCGCCTCCCCGCTCTTCTCGTCCGGCACCCCGACCACCGCGGCCTGGGCCACATCGGAATGCTGATAGATCACTTCCTCCACCTCGCGGGGATAGCAGTTGAACCCGCCCACGAGGATCACGTCCTTCTTGCGGTCCGTGATGCTCAGGTAGCCGTTCTCGTCGAAGTGACCGATGTCCCCGGTGAGAAAGAAGCGCTTCCCGTCCACTTCGCGGAAGACCTCGGCGTCCGCCTGCGGATTGCGCCAGTATCCCTTCATCACCTGGGGCCCGGCCACCCCGATTTCACCGTCCTCGCCGCGCTGCAGCTCCGTGGTCCCCATCTCCATATCCATGATCCGGATATCCGTGCTGGGCATGGGAAAGCCCACGGAGCCGAACTTCCGCCTCTCCACGTCCGAGGGATTGGCCGCGATCACCGGAGCGGTCTCGCTGAGGCCGTAGCCCTCGAAGATCACCGCGCCGGTCTTTTCCTCGAACTGTTTGGCCATCTCCACGGGCATGGGCGCACCCCCGGAGGCGCAGCAGATCAGGGAGCTGAGGTCGTACTTCTGCAGATGGGGGTGATTGAGAAAGGCGGAGAAGATGGTGGGCACCGCGACCAGGAGCGTGGGCCGATATTTCTGCACCATCTTGAGCACGTCGGTGAAGGGCGGCTTCCCCGAGCGCGGATCCGGAACGCAGATGAGCCGGCTGGAGGTCGCTGCGGAGCCCAGCAGGCACAGGGTCATCCCGAAGCTGTGGTACCAGGGGAGCACCCCGAGATAACAGTGGAATCCTCCTTCTACCGGCGTCCTGATCGGCTCGCCGGGACCGTGGGAGATGCGGATCCATTCCTGAACCATGAGCACGTCGGATACCAGATTGGCATGGGTGAGCACCGCCCCCTTGGGCAGCCCCGTGGTCCCGCCGGTATAGATGAGCACCGCCGGATCCTGCCAGGGATCGACCTCCACGTTGTCCTGGATGGGCTCGGTGCTTTTCAGGATGTCGTCCAGCTGCACGTGCCCTTGTTCGTATTTGCCCGCCTTGGGAATCTTGCCCGCCAGGGAGCCGATCACGCCGCTCACCTTGGGCAGCCAGTTCTTCACGTTGCACAGCACGGCCGTTTCCGCGGAGGTGTCCTGCATGGCCCGGACAGCAGTGGGATAGAACTGCTGGTGATCCATGCAGAAGACCATCTTGGCCTGGGAATCGTTCAGCTGATGCTGGAGCTCGCTGGCGGTGTACATGGGATTGCAGGTCACGCACACCGCTCCGGCCTTGAGGATGCCGAAGTAGACCACGGGATACTGGGGCAGGTTGGGCAGAAAGATCGCCACCCGATCGCCCTTGCCGATTCCACGGGACTTCAGAAAGGCGGCCACTTTGTCCGCATCGCGCTTCACCTGCGCATAGGTTCGTTTGGCCCCCTGAAAGATGGTGTACACCTGGTCCGGATACTTCCGCGCCGCTTCGTCCAGCAGGGAATAGACCGGTTTGTCATATCCGCTGATCTCCGTGGGCACACCGTCCGGCCAGTAAGGAAAAGCGCCCTCAGTATGCGTCATGCAAAACCCCCTTCCTTCACCCCCCGAAATCCGGGGAGCCTTCATTTGCCCGAGCTATCACCCTGCCAGGAACACCGAAAGATGCGCCTGGCGCTCCGCATCCCGGCAATCGACCTCGACGCAACACTAGGAGGCGTCCTGCTGCTTGCGGGCTATGTATTTGACCATCTGCCCTACAACAATGGTGATGATCTCCCCGGGGAGAAAGTCGTCGGGCATGTGCCGCATAAGGCGATCCGCCACCTCCTTGCTGCAGGCGTCCACATCCGGGTTCCTCCGGCAGGCTTCCTCCAGGAGGCGGCGCGTTTCCTCCGAGGCCGCCAGGGCCCCGTCCAGATAGGCCCGCGCGTCCTCCCCGGTCCTGGGCCCGAAATGTTCCGGAAGAACAGCGCTCACCGGATACTCCGCCATGCGTCGCAGGCTCTCCTGGTAGCGATCGAAATCCGAGTTCGCCGCGGTGAAGACGTCCCCGCCCATGGGAATCCCGGCGGAATCGGAGGTGAACAGGGCCTGCTCCCGGGGCTCGTACAGGACCAGGGAACAGGAGGAGTGCCCCGGGGCCTCCAGGACCTCCAGAGCGAGGTCGCCGCAGTCCACGCGATCCCCATCCGCAAGGGGACGGTCCACCTGCAGCCCCTGAAAGCGAAATCCCGGCTCGCCGGCCAGCTCCGGCCTTCCTGCCCGCTGGAGCAGGATCTCGTTCATGGACTGGATGGCGGAGATGACCTTGTCCTTCTGCAGCAGCTCACGGGCAGTGTGCGAGCCCAAAAGCTCCAGCCAGGGCCATTGCTTCTGCAGGTAGGTCACGGCTCCGCAGTGATCGAAGTGGGAATGCTGGATCACCAGCCTGCCGATCCGCTTGGGGTCCACGCCGAGCTCGTACACCTGCCGTTCCACCTCAGGGCCGGTGGTGACCATGCCTCCGCCCAGCAGGCAGTAGCTGGGCTCGCCGGAGCCCGGATCCTCTCCCCGCAGGAGATAGATGCTGCTCTGCCTCTCGCCCAGGAGATGGATCCTCTCCGTCACCGCGGCAGGCGGGGTCTCGATCTGCATGCTTTCCTCCCCTCTCGCGCCCTAGGCGCCAAAAGACTGGTTTGGTCGGAACTAAGCCTACTTGGCACCACCGAGGCTGTCAATGCGGCCCGCAAAAAGAATAGCTCCCGCGGGGACCTGGAGACGCCGCGTCAAGAGAAGGGGCTCTTCCTCGGCCTGCTGCCGTCGCGTCGTGGTGCGCCACCCTTTTGAGGAACGCCGGGGCCCCCTCAACTCCGGTTTCCCCTGCCAAGGCCCGCATGCAATCCGTTTTCGCTCAGCCACTGCAGGATGCGCTCCTGGTGGGATCCGGCCCAGAAGATCTTCCCGCAGCTCGGGCAGCGGCTGAAGTGGTGGAAGTATTTCCTGGTCCTGGGCTCCAGGAGATGAAGGATCTCCTCCTTGTCCACGACCTTGAGCTCCGCGTTGCAGTCCAGGCAGCGGGTCAGAACGGCATAGGGACCTTCGAGGCCGAACACGGAGAGCACCTCCGCCAGCTGCCGCGTGGGAGTTTCCTCCCGCAGACAGCGGCCCCAGACCACGACCCGGCGCTTGAGCAAAGCGATGTCCCTGGTGAGGACGATGCGCCCCTCTCCGTCCGCCATGTCCGCGATGGTTTCGTCGTCCCAGCCGGGCCGATACGCGGCATCGAAACCGAGCAGCCGAAGCTTGCGGGCCAGGCCGCCCACGTTCACGTCCACCACGAACCGCGCCTCGGGCAGGGGGCGGGGATGCAGACGGTCTCCCTTCCGCAGGTCCACCGGCCGGACCAGGGGCGCGACCCGAATGCGATCCCCGTTCCCGGGAATGTGCTCGAAGCCGCGCTCCACGCCGTTGACCTCGATCCGCCCCACTTCGGGATGCGGCGGGCCCATGGCCTCGATCAGATCCTTGATCGAGGTCCTGCGATCCAGAGAAAAACGATGGACGACTCCGGCCTTGTCAGAGCCCAAAAAATCGTTTAGCTCTCCCTCAAACGTCAGCTCAATATCCTGCATGGAGCAAATATGAACGCCCTGACCCTTGCGGTTGTCGGTTTTCTCCTTTTCCACTTCCTTGTACACAATCTTGCCCTCTACCTCAACGCGCGGTCGGCCCAAAACACCCTGCCGAAGGAGTTCTGTGGCTTTCACGATCCCGAAGAGTACGGCACCAGCCAGGGCTACACCCGGATCAAGTCCCGGCTGGAAATGATCGGCTCCGCAGTGAACACCTCCGCCCTGATCCTTCTCATCCTCTTCGGGGGCTTCGCCTGGATGCAGGCCGCGGTCTCGGACCTCTCCCTCCCCTGGCTGGCCCAGGGCCTGATCTTCCTCGGCGCGGTGGCCCTCTTCTTCGATCTGATCAACCTCCCCCTGGAGGTGGTCTCCGTCTTCGGCCTGGAGGAGCGCTACGGCTTCAACCGGACCACGCCCCAAACCTTCCTCCTGGACAAGATCAAGACCTACGCCCTGCTCACCGTCATCGGGGCTGTGGCGGCCTGCGGGATCATGCTCTTTTTCCGCGAGTTTCCGGAAAACGGATGGCTCCTGGCCTGGGCCTTCACCGCCGCTCTCATGCTCCTTATGCAGTATGTGGCCCCCAACTGGATCCTGCCCCTGTTCAACAGATTCACGCCCCTCGAGGAGGGCCCCTATAGGGAAGCGATCCTGAAAACCGCGGACAGGGCCGGATTCGACCTGGACGGGGTCTTCGTCATGGACGGGTCCAAGCGCTCCAGCAAGTCCAACGCCTTCTTCACCGGCCTGGGCCGGAAAAAGCGCATCGTGCTCTTCGACACCCTCCTCGACCGGCACACTCCCGAGGAGATCGCCGCGGTCCTGGCCCACGAGATCGGGCACTACAAGCTGCGTCATATCTGGCGCAAGACCCTGCTCACCCTGATCCAGACCGCCGTCATGTTCTACCTCCTCTCCCTTGTCCTCCATTCCGAACCCCTGTACGTGGCCTTCGGCCTGGACACGACCCCTGTGTACGCCGGATTGCTCTTCTTCGCCATCCTCTACGCCCCGGCCAATTTTCTCCTCTCCCTAGCCACGAACGCCCTGTCCAGACGCCACGAATACCAGGCCGACGCCTTCGCCGCCCGGACCACACGGCGGCCCCAGGACCTCGCGGCAGCGCTCAAGAGGCTGGCCCGGGACAACCTGAGCAATCTCACGCCGCACCGGCTCTATGTCCTACTGGAATACTCCCATCCGCCGATTCTGGACAGACTGCGGCGTCTTCGCCGCCTGGAAACCGACTTGACTGAGGCGGACAATCAGGGATAAATTGATTTGTTCCGCCCTTAGCTCAATTGGATAGAGCGTCAGACTTCGGATCTGAAGGTTGGAGGTTCGAGTCCTCCAGGGCGGGCTTTCCGGAAAGGCTCAGAAAAAAGGGCGCCCCCGGCGGGGCGCCCTTTTTTTTTCGCGACCAGTGATGCGGCTGCCCGGGGTCCCAAGCTTTCCGGGCCCAGAGATCCGGTCCGGCAGGCCCTATTCCTGCCCCGCCTCGCCGGACTGGCCCTTCTGCTGCATGTACTCCTTGTGCACCTCCCGCAGCTTCTCCACGAACTCCTCCTTGGTCATAATCCCTTTCTCCACCAGAATCCGGAGGAAGGCCTCGCCCTGGATCATATTGGAATACGCCACTTCCTCCCAGGACATGGTCCGCTGCTGCGAGCTCTGATCGTCTGTCATAAATCGCTCCACTGGGTTTTGCGGGTTGACGGGAAACAGGCGGACACTACAAGCCCGACGCTGTTTTTGGCAACACCCCGAAAAAGCCTCGGGAACCGGGCTTTGACAGTCGCTGCCGCATGGGAGCATAATTGGACTATTGCTGAACACATTCACCCACAAGAAAGCTCCCTGTGCTGAAGGAGACAAAGCACCCATGAGCACCATGCACGAGCTGCCGGAGCACCGCACCCGAAGCGGTATATTCCGGGACCGGACCGATGCCGGGGAGCATCTGGCCGCGATGCTCTCCCCTGTGTTCGCCGGGGACCCGGAGGCCATCGTGCTGGCTATTCCCTCCGGCGGCGTGCCCGTGGGCCTCGCGCTCTCCCGGCGCCTGGATCTCGGCTTCGACCTCCTGCTAGTGCGCAAGATGCAGATCCCCTGGAACACGGAGGCCGGATTCGGGGCTCTCGCTCTGGGAGGCGAGCCCATGCTCAACCGGCAGCTGGTGGATTCCCTGGGCCTCTCTCGGCAACAGATCGAGGAACAGACCGAGGCGACCCGCAAGGAGCTGGAAGAGCGCAACGCCGCCTTCCGGGAAGGAGCTCCCCCGCCAGAGCTCCAGGGGAGGACGGCTATTCTGACCGACGACGGCCTGGCCTCGGGGTACACCATGCTCGCCGCTATCAGAGCGGTCCGGGAACAGGGCGCTTCCCAAATAATCCTGGCCCTGCCCACCGCCCCGCGCCGCTCCGTGGAGCACGTGGCCCGCTTTGCGGATGCGGTGTACGCGGTGCAGATCAAGGACGTCCTCTCCTTTGCCGTGGCCGAGGCCTACCGGAGCTGGCACGACCTGTCCAGGCAGGAAGTCGTGGAGATGCTCCGGGGCGCCTCCCTCTTTTCCGCGGAGCGCGATGCCTGATACCGCAACGCCTCCGGCCCGAAAGGAACCCGCTTCTCCGGGAATGCTCGAAGAACGCCCCGTGGCCCTGGAGGCTC
>CAYFSD010000055.1:0-8349 GCA_964345705.1 uncultured Desulfohalobiaceae bacterium | reverse complement strand
CTCGGGGCCTTGCTTGCGGCTTCCCCCTGCAGAAGCCTTCGGACGTGGTCCGGCACGGGGATCCGGGGCGGCAGGGGGAAGCTCCGGTTATCGTGTTTCGCTTCCCTTGGCGAAATGGGCCCTGACAGAAGGGCTCTGGACCAACGGGGGTGGTGCGTTCGGGGCTTGCGCAACGCTTCGGGGCGATACCAGGCGTCGGGGCCGCCTCACGTCTGGTCCGAGTCTTCTTCTCTGTAGCCACTTACGGGAAAAATCACCACCGAGTGGATCTGTTTTGCGTCCGACTCCTTGATCTGGAAGGAGTAACCCTTGATGTCGAAGGTTTCCCCCGGGGCCGGGATCCGTCCGGCCATTTCGATGAGGAATCCTCCCAGGGTCTCGACGAACTCGGAGGTGAGATCGAGGTCCAGCTGTTTTCTGAGGTCCTCCAGCAGGGTCCGTCCGGAAACGAGACAGCACTCGTCCTCCAAGACGGTGATTTCCCGGGGCTTGGGGGGATCGTATTCGTCCTCGATCTCGCCCACGATCTCCTCCAGCACGTCCTCGAGAGTGATCAGGCCGGAGGTTCCGCCGTATTCGTCCAAGGCGATGGCGAGATGAGTTTTCTTGCCCTGGAATTCCAGGAGCATGCTCTTGACGCTCTTGGTTTCCGGAACCCATAGCGGCGGGCGCATGAGATCGATGAGCTGGGAGGGGACATCGTCGGATCTCAGAAGAACGGGGAGAATATCCTTGGCATGGACCACGGCGATGATCTGGTCCTTGTTGTCCCGATAGACGGGGAGGCGCGAATGGCCGCTCTCGATGATGGTTTCCGCGACCTCCCGGATGGAGGCGTTCTCCTCCAGACAGACAATATCCGGGCGGGGCTGCATGATTTCCTTGATCTGGCGCGATTCCAGACGGAGGACATTGAGCAGGATCCGGCCCACGTCCTGGGCGAGGTCCCCGTCCTGCTCCGCCTCCCTGATAACGTCCTGGATTGGATGCTCATCCCGGGAAGTGAAAAAATCGCGGATGGATTTCCATAAGTTGGAATCACCGTTCTCTTCCACTGCGGGGCTCCTTGGTGGATGGTTCACGGTTCAGAGTTCACGGTTCACCGTTTGAGACGAGGGATCGAGGTGCAAAGGCCGGGTCTGGAGCCGACCGTAAAAGGACTCGCAACGATTCACCCCATTGAGGTAGTGAATCGTTAAAAGGATTCAATATTCCGCGATGAAAAAAGGGGTGCATGCAACCATCGAACCCCGAGCCCCGAGATTTGAACGTTCACTGTTCTTCCGGCCCCTGCAAGGCCAAATAGGCCATGACCTTGGCATCGTTCAGCATGTTCCGGATGGAGGTGTGCTCGTTGGGCTGATGGGCATTGCCCAGAAGCGTGGCCCACACCGCCGCCGGGAACCCCTCTTTTCTGGGGAAGGCCGCGACTGTTCCGCCGCCGATGCCCCTGGGCGAGGGATCGGTCTCGTGGATCGCCTGAATGGAGCGCAAAAGGTCCAGGACAAAGGGGTGGGACGCATCCGTGGCCGGAGCGGATTCACGGTGCACCGTCTCCACCTCGATCTCCACCCCGTAGGTCGAGGCGATGCGGTCCGTGATCTCGCGCACGGAGGCGATGATCTCGTCCAGCTCGTATTCCGGGAGGACCCGGCAGTCCAGATAGAACACGTCCCTGCCCGGAATGGTGTTGATATTGGGGACGTTCTCCTCCTTCCGCGTGGCCTCGAAGGTGGAATGGGACGGGGTGAAGAGGCGGTTCTGCCGGTCGAAGCGCTCGTAGAGCTCGCGCAGCGCAAGGACCGCGGCCGAGGCGGCGAGGAGGCTGTTGCGCCCCTTCTCCGGAGTGGAGCCGTGGCACTGCCGGCCCACCACGGTGATCTTCAGCCACATGAGCCCCTTTTCCGAAACATCCACCAGACTCGAGTCAGCGGCGCCGAAGTCGGGGACCAGAAAAAGGTCATTGGGACCGAAGAGATGTCGATGATGGCGGAAAAGGAACTCCAGGCCGTAGTCGTTGCCGGTCTCCTCGTCGGCGACGAAGAGGAGGCCGATGTTCATTGCGGGAAGGGTGCTGGTTTCCAGGAGCGCCTTGACCGTGAGAAGGGAGCTGACGAGCCCGTGGTGGTTGTCCTCGGTTCCCCGGCCGTAGATGAGGTCCCCGTCCTGGTAGAGAGTGAAGGGATCCGTGTTCCACAGGCTCAGGTCTCCCGTGGGAACGACATCGAGGTGGGAAATGATCCACAGGGTCCGCTCCGTATCCCTTCCGGGCAGCACTGCGGCGACGTTGGGGCGCTGCCCGGACTCAACCGCGGAATCCTCGGCCGGGAGCTGCCTGATGTCCTGCAGCCCCAGCTGCTTGAGGTAGGTGGTGAGGAACTGTGCCTTGTGGTGCTCGCCCTGACCCCCGTTCTTGGGGCCCAGGGCGGGCAGGCCCACGAGCTCGCGCTGGAGGTAAACCGCGGTCTCCGACTGCTTGTCCAGAAAATTGGCGATTTGCTCCGGATGCATGCGGATCACCCCCAAAGGCGGCTACTTCTTGCCGGCAGCCCTCTTGGAGGCCTTGATGGGATTGACCTTTTCCTTGCCCTTGCTCTGCTGGGCCTTGAGGTGCGTGGCGAAGTTGCAGCTCCCGTTGCGCCACTTGCTCGCCGGGCTGGGGTAGCTGGAGCAGTACCATTCGCCCTCGATCTCGCGCATGCGCTCGCAGCCGCTGCACTGTTCCACCACGGGCTCCAGGATGAAGCCGTTGAACAGGACGCCTTCCTGGGTTCGCTGGGCATTGCGGAAAAATTCTGCCGTTGCCATGGTCCTCTTCCTCCTCGCGGTATGTTTACCGGACTTTTTTGAATGGATGACCTACCCCTTTACCGCGAAACCGGGGACCAGTCAAGCCACGAGGCGGTCAGTGAAGGGCGCGCGAGCTTTTTTCCCGTCTTGACTGCGCAATTCGCGGTATTATTTGTCCAAAAGGACGTGAATCATGCGGAGGTGAGCCCCGCGGCCAGAGTTGCGCAAGGTCCGGGGGAGCCGGACATAGGGGCGGTCCGGCGTACAGGAGGCGAATCGTCTCTCCCCGTGAAATTCGTAGAGAAGGGCAAGGAGCGAAACAGCTATGAGCGTAGAATACAAGGACTACTACCAGATGCTCGGCGTGGACCGCAACGCGTCCCAGGAAGAGATCTCCAAGGCCTTCAAGAAGCTGGCCAGAAAATATCATCCTGACTTGAATACCAACGATCCCGAGGCGGAGAAGAAATTCAAGGAGGCCAACGAGGCGTACGCCGTGCTCAAGGACCCGGAGAAGCGGAAGAAATACGATCAGTTCGGAGCGGACTGGGAACACGGCCAGGACTTCGATCCACGCAACTTCCAGAACATGCACTTCAATTTCGGCGGCGCCGGAGGCGGAGCCGAGAGCTTCGGGGGAAGCGGGTACAGCGACTTCTTCGACCTCCTTTTCGGCAACCTCTTCGGCCAGGGGGGCGGTCAGGGCGGCCGTCGACGAGCCTATAGCACCACCTTCGGCAGCGACCCCTTCGGCGGCGGATTCGGCTCGGACATGGGCTCCGGATTCAGCGGCAAGGGCGAGGACTCGGAGGCCGCCATTGAGCTGACCCTGGAAGAGGCCGCCAGAGGGGGCAAGAAGAGTATCACCCTTCAGGAGCAGGGGTCCCGGGGCGGGGTGCAGGGCAAGAACCTGGAGGTGAACATCCCTCCCGGAGTGACCGAGGGATCCAAGATCAGGCTCTCCGGGCAGGGGAACCCTGGAATGGGCGGACAGCGCGGCGACCTGTACCTGCGGGTCAAGCTCAAGCCCCACCACCTGTTCCGAGTGGAGGAGAAGAACGTGGTTCTCGATCTCCCCCTGGCCCCGTGGGAAGCCGCCCTGGGCACCTCGGTCCGGGTCCCCACGCTGGAGGGCTCGGTGGACATGAAGATCCCCCCGGGCACGAGCAGCGGAAAGAAGCTCCGGCTCAAGGGCAAGGGCCTGGGCCGGGGCAAGAACAAAGGGGATCAATTGGTCCGGGCCATGATCAAGGTGCCCCGAAAGCCGGGCGAGAAGGAGAAGGAGCTCTGGGAGCAGCTGGCCCGGGAATCCGATTTTCAACCCAGGAATTTCTAGCAGCGACTCTCCGCTGGGAACAATGGTTTTTTCCTCGCCGAGGAAAACAACGCAGAATCCATGCGACAACTAAGGAGGACAATATATGGATCTGAATAAATTCACCCAGAAAGCGCAGGAGGCGATCTCCGAAGCGCAGAACATCGCCATCCGCTGGAGCCATCAGCAGATCGACGCGGAGCACGTGGCCCTGGCCCTGCTGGAGCAGGAGCAGGGGCTGATTCCCCGCATCCTGGAGCGCGGAGGCTACGACGTCTCCGCGTACAAGCAGGCCCTGCAGCAGGAGCTGAAGAAGCTGCCCCAGGTGAGCGGCCCCGGGGCCCAGCAGGGCCAGATCTATATCACCCAGCGCCTGCAGAGCGTCCTGGTCCGGGCCCAGGACAAGGCCAAGCAGATGCAGGACGAGTACGTCAGCGTGGAGCACGTGTACCTGGCCCTGCTGGAGGAGCCGACCTCCACCGCCATGGGCCGGGTGAACAAGGAGCTCCAGCTGGACATCAACCGTGTCATGAACCTCTTGAGCCAGGTCCGGGGGCGTCAGAAAGTGACCTCCTCCGATCCGGAGGGCACCTACGAGGCCCTGGAGAAGTACGGCCGCGACCTGGTGGAGGAGGCCAAGGAGGGCAAGCTGGATCCGGTCATCGGCCGCGACGCGGAGATCAGGCGCTGCATCCGCATCCTGAGCCGCCGGACCAAGAACAACCCGGTCCTCATCGGCGAGGCCGGAGTGGGCAAGACAGCCATCGCCGAGGGACTGGCCCAGCGCATCGTCAAGCAGGACGTGCCCGAGGGCCTCAAGGACAAGACCATCTTCGCCCTGGACATGGGTTCCCTCATCGCCGGGGCCAAGTACCGCGGCGAGTTCGAGGAGCGGCTCAAGGCGGTGCTCAAGGAGATCCAGGAGTCCGAGGGCCGGATCCTCCTGTTCATCGACGAGATGCATACCATTGTGGGAGCTGGCAAGACCGAGGGCTCCATGGATGCGGGCAATCTGCTGAAGCCCATGCTCGCCCGGGGCGAGCTCCACTGCATCGGGGCCACCACCCTCAATGAGTACCGCAAGAACATCGAGAAGGACCCGGCCCTGGAGCGGCGCTTTCAGCCGGTCATGCTGGAGGAGCCGAGCCTGGAGGACACCATCTCCATCCTGCGCGGCCTGCGGGAGCGCTTCGAGGTGCACCACGGGGTGCGCATCACGGACAGCGCCCTGGTCACCGCGGCCAAGCTCTCGCAGCGCTACATCACGGACCGTCATCTTCCGGACAAGGCCATCGACCTCATCGACGAGGCTGGGGCCATGATCCGGAGCGAGATCGACTCCCTGCCCACGGAGCTGGACCAGATCAACCGGCGCATCATGCAGCTGGAGATCGAGCGGGAGGCCCTGAAGCGGGAGAGCGATTCCGCCTCCAAGGAGCGGCTGGAGAGCCTGGAGAGGGAGCTGGCCAACGCCAGGGAGGAGCAGTCCCGCCTCATGGCCCAGTGGGAGAAGGAGAAGAGCGCCATCAAGGGCGTGCAGCAGCTCAAGGAGGAGATGGAGAGAACCAAGCACCAGATCGAGGAGGCGGAGCGCAACTACGACCTGAACAAGGCCGCCGAGCTCAAGTACGGCAAGCTCCGCGAGCTCGAGCAGCAGCTGGAGGAAAAGGAGAAGGCCCAGGAGGAGCAGCAGGAGAGCAGCGAGCCGCAGCTCCTCAAGGAGGAGGTGGGCGCCGACGACGTGGCCGAGATCATCTCCCGCTGGACCGGCATCCCCCTGTCCCGATTGCTCGAGGGCGAGAAGCAGAAGCTATTGAAGATGCCGGAGATCCTGCACAAGCGGGTCGTGGGCCAGGACGAGGCCGTGGAGGCCGTGTCCGACGCGGTGCTGCGGGCCCGCGCGGGCATGAAGGATCCGCAGCGGCCCATCGGCTCCTTCCTCTTCCTCGGTCCCACGGGCGTGGGCAAGACCGAGCTGTGCAAGACCCTGGCCGAGGCCCTGTTCGACACCGAGGAGAACATGGTCCGCCTGGACATGTCCGAATACATGGAGAAGCACACCGTCTCCCGCCTCATCGGCGCGCCCCCGGGATACGTGGGCTATGAGGAGGCGGGTCAGCTGACCGAGGCCGTGCGGCGCAAGCCGTACAGCGTGATCCTCTTCGACGAGATCGAGAAGGCGCACCAGGACGTGTTCAACATCCTGCTGCAGATCATGGACGACGGCCGCCTCACGGACAGCCACGGCCGCAACGTGGACTTCAAGAACACCATCATCATCATGACCTCGAACCTGGGATCGGACTACCTCATCAGCGGCATCACCGAGGACGGCCAGCTGCAGGAGGATGTGCGCAACACGGTCATGAATACCCTGCGCAGCAACTTCCGGCCGGAGTTCCTCAACCGCATCGACGAGGTGGTCATGTTCAAGCCGCTGCTGCGGGAGGAGATCAAGGACGTGATCGAGCTGCTCCTGGAGCGGATCCGCGGCCGCCTGCAGGAGCAGAAGATCGACATCGAGCTCACCGAGCAGGCCAGGGACTTCATCGCCCGCGAGGCGTACGACCCGGTGTACGGGGCCAGGCCGCTGCGGCGCTACCTGCAGACCCACATCGAAAGCAATCTGGCCAGGAAGCTCGTCGCCGGGGAGCTTGGCGAGGGCGACACCGTGGTCGTGGATCTGGGCCAGGACGGCCTTGAGATGCGCAGGGAGAGCGCGAAGCAGACCGTCTAGCCCACGTTCGCAGGGCGACCCATACGAGGCGGAGAGGGCTCACGGAGCCCTTCCGCCTCTTTTTTTGAGACAGGGCCTTTATCCTGCCCACGCTCCGCGTGGGCACGTGCTCCGACCGTTCCCGCGGTCATTTCTGGACGCAGAGCGTTCCACATATGTCCCCACGCAGAGCGTGGGGACAATAAATTGAAGTCAGCCCGCGCCGGGAGGCGGATCAATTGAAACATGAACGGGGAGCGTGTAGACTGAATTGATGGTGCTGTTCCTAAACCCCTTATTTGCTATCGATTGACGAGGAAGCGATGAACACCCTGTGTCTGGATATCGGAAGCGGCAGCCAGGACGTCCTCTTCAGCCTGGACGGCGAAAGCCCGGAGAACTGGCCCAAGTTCGTCCTTCCCTCCCCGGCCCGGCGGGTGGGGGAAAGGATCTGGCGGCTGGCGGACTCCGGAAGCCCCATCTATCTCTACGGGAGCAACATGGGCGGCGGGTTCAAGGGCGTCCTGCGGGAGCACATCCGGCAGGGCGGCTTTGTTGCGGCCCATCCCCTTGCCGCGGAGGCCCTGGCGGACTCCGAGGACAGGGTTCGGGAGATGGGGGTGGCCCTGAGGGAAGCCCGCCCCGAGGGACACGTTCCGGTCAAGCTGGCGGATTTCGAGCCGGGATTCTGGGACGGTTTTCTCTCCATGCTGGATCTGCCCGCCCCGGACTTGGTCCTGGCCGCGGTGCAGGACCACGGCTACCATCCGCAGGGGAGCAACCGCCTGGGGCGCTTTTCCGTGTGGCAGCGCCTGCTGCGGGAGAGCGAAGGCCGTCCCGAGGCCTTTCTCTTCCGGGATCCGCCGCGGGAGCTCACCCGTTTGCGGAGCCTGCACCAGGCCATCGGCCACGGAGTCGTGGCGGACACTGGAGTGGCCGCGGCCCTTGGCGCCCTGTCCGTTCCCGAAGTGGAGCGGGCCTCCCGTGAAGGCGGGGCCTGCGTGGTCAATATCGGCAACAGCCACGTCATCGCCTTTCTCCTCCTGCACGGCGCGGTCCGGGGCATCTACGAGCACCACACCGGTCTCATGGATCCGCAGTCCCTGTGGGGCGATCTCGGGCGCTTTCGGCAGGGCGCCCTGGATCGCGAGGAGGTCTTTCGCAATCAGGGCCACGGGTGCTGCTACCTGGACCGGCCCGAGGAGGCCGGGGATTTCGCCTCGGTGTACGTGCTCGGCCCCAACCGGGACATGCTCTCCGAGTACCCCGTGGCCTTCCCCGCGCCGGGAGGGGACATGATGCTCGCGGGCTGCTTCGGCCTCTTGCACGGGATGCGGCTGGTGCAGGAGAGCGGGGGGCAGTGTATCAGTAAGTCAGTAAGTCAGTAAGTCGGTGAGTCAGTGTGTCAGTGCGTCAGTGAGTCAGTTTGTCAGACGTCCGACATCCGACCGTCCAAGCTCCGTCCACTTCTTAGCCCCAAGCTGAAATCCGAAATCCGAAATTCGAAATTCGAAATTCGAAATTCGAA
>CAYFSD010000054.1:0-8405 GCA_964345705.1 uncultured Desulfohalobiaceae bacterium | reverse complement strand
TCCCTGATAAGCCACTCGCGATCGGGTTGACAACTGGCTCGGCCTCTAGTAGCACGAATTAAAATTTTGTGTTACCAGAACCCACACTAACCAAAGGAGCACCCCATGCTGAACAAGAAAACCTTCTGCCTTGTCTGCCTCCTGGTATGCTTCTGTTGTGCGCCGAGCATGGTTGGGGCCCAGGCGAGCCAAAATGCGAAGCATCAGATGGAAGAGGTGGTGGTTTCCGCCAGCCGCACGGAAACGCGTCTTCAGGATGCTCCCCAGAACATCACCGTCCTGGACAGCGAGGAGATCATGGCTTCGCCCTACGAGCGGGTGGAGGATATCATTCGCAGTGTCCCCGGTATGCACAATTTCCGGCACAACAGCCTGCAGACCAACGGCATCGTCAGCCCGCTGATCATGCGCGGAACCGGCAAAAACAAGGTCTTATTCCTGGTGGACGGTGTGCCCCAGAATGACAACTTCAATAACTCCATTTCCTGGGTTGCCTGGGGGCATATCCCCAAGGAGGCCATAGAGCGCATTGAGATCGTCCGGGGACCGACTTCGGCACAGTATGGCTCGGAGGGCCTGGGAGGAGTAGTGCATATCATCACCAAGGACCCGGAAAAGGAAAGGGACGCTTCCCTAAGTGCCCAGAGCGGCTCAGCCAACACCTTGAGGGCCTCGGGATTGTACAGCAAGAAGCACGGCAAAGTAGGCCTGCTTGTCGCCGGAGCTCGGGAAAAGAGTGACGGGTTCTATATGCAGGATGAGAAAGAGGATTATGACACCAAACGACACCGGGATGTGGGTCAAGTGATGGGCAAGGCAAGCTATGATCTTGGACCTGATACGGATATCACCCTGGCCTCACTATTCTATGACCATGAAACAGGAAAGGGCCGGGAATATTTCTATGACGAGCTGCAATTGGACCAGCACTGGCTGGACTTCTCGCACCGGGGCGATCTCCTGGATCTCAAGGGCCTGGTCTATTTGAACCGGGCGGACAAGACAGCGTATATGGACAAAAAACCAGACTTTGATTTTCTCGCTCGCAAGGAAGACGCCCCTTCATACAACTGGGGAGCGGATCTGCAGGGAACATTGAAAATGAACGACTGGTCCAGGCTGACCCTGGGCACAGCCTTCAAGCAGGTTTCCTGGGAATACGACAATAATTATATCGGAGATGCTCGGGATGCTGGGGCTGAAGGCAAGCAGCGCTTCATATCCCCTTTTGCCAACCTGGATCTGTATTTTATGGATCGAGATCTGATTCTCAATCTCGGTGCCCGCTATGACTGGATCAAAACCCACGATGGCGCCAACTGGGATGATGGTGGCTCCGAGCCCTATGACAATGAATTCGAGGATCAGCGCGAAGAGAGCTTCTCCCCCAAGGCAGGCATCACTTATCATGCTGATTCGAAAACCACTTTCAGGGCTTCCGGCGGGAAGGGATTTCGAGCTCCGAGTCTATTCGAGATGTACAAAGTGCATGTCCGCGGGGGAGGCGCCTATTTCAGGGAGGCCAGCCCGGACCTGGAGGCAGAGGAAATCTGGTCCTATGATGTGGGAGTGGAGCGGTTCCTGACCAACAACCTGGTGGGCAAGGTCACATTCTATCAGTCCTGGGCCAAGGATTATATTGGAAACAAAAAAACTGGCGAAGACGGGGATATAAATTATTTCATCTACGACAATATCAGCGAGGTGGACATTTATGGCCTGGAGAATGAGCTGCGCTGGCAAGCCTTGAGGAATCTGAGCCTCTTCGCCAACTATACCTATAATGTATCCAAAGTGGAAAAAGATGAGGAAAATCCCGATCTGGAGGGAAACGATCTGCCCAACCAGCCCAAGCATAAACTGCATCTGGGCCTGGATTACGCCAATCCGGAGTGGGTGAATATCAATCTGATGGCCAATTACAACCAGGGAATTTATTTTGATGCTAAAAACACATTGGATACAGGTGGTTATTGGACCGTCGACTTATCCCTGTCTCGAAAGATCCTGGACAGGACGCATGTCTTTATGAATGCAAAGAACATCCTGGGCAAGGAATATCCCATCTTCAAAAGGGAGGGTCGAGCGAACAATATCGCCCCGGGCAGGGTAGTCATGGCCGGCTTGAGGGTTGATTTGTAGCCCCTTTACAAACCCTCTGTTTCCTCTATCCTCGAGACCGGCTCGGTTACAGCCTGTTGAAAAAGTCCATTTCGGGCAGGCCGTTCAAAAATTTCAAGTGCAAGGCGCGAAAAAAGTTCAAGGTCGTAGCGTAGTTATTCCTACGTGAGAGTTTGAACTTTTTGAAGCAACGCAGCAATTGGAAGTTTTTCAACGGCCTGTTAAGCCGACCGAAAAGGGCCACCACCCATAGAGAGCGGCACCAGACACTCGCCCTGCTCCGGCGCGAAGGGCCTGGTATTCGATCCGAGCCCTTCGGCAAGCGCATACCCGGAGCGGATGATTTCCGGAGCAGGGCATTTTTTCCCATGACGCCGCGACCCGTATTCCGCTGGAGGAACCCATGCACCACACGGCTCAACAAAGGTTTTCAGTCCGCAAAGGGGGATATATCCTCTTTTGCGTCATGCTTGTCGCTTTCCTCTTGGTCCCGGTCCACTCCCTGAATGCCCAGCAAAGCCGGACCATCGAGGATGCCGCGGGCAGGACGGTTCACATCCCCCAGGAGGTGGAACGCGTCATATGCTCCGGTCCCGGGGCCTTGCGCCTTCTGACCTATCTACGGGCCCAGGACCGCATAGTGGCCGTGGATAGCATCGAAAAGCGCGGCTCACCGGTGGATATGCGCCCCTATGCAGAGGCGAACCCCCAGTTCGAGGAATATCCCCTGTTCGGCGAATTCCGGGGTCAGGACAATCCCGAGCTGATTGCCGCGCTCGAGCCCCAGCCGCAGGTCATTTTCCGAACCTACCCCGGCATGGGCAAGGATCCGGACGATGTGCAGCAAAAGACCGGTGTTCCGGTCATTGTCCTGAGCTACGGCAACCTGACCTACGACAGGCCCAAGCTGGACCGCTCCCTGCGCCTCATGGGCCGTGTCCTGGGCAAACAGGACAGGGCGGAGGAAGTGATCGGCTACTTGGACCGGATCATCAGCGACCTCCGGGAACGCGGCAGCCAGGTCCCCCGAGCGGAAAGACCGCGGGCCTATGTTGCAGGCGTGGCCTCAAGGGGCCCCCACGGCGTGCGCTCCACCAATCCTTCCTATCCCCCTTTCCAGTTCCTTAGAGTGGACAACGTGGCCGGAGAGCTCTCCACCCGGGACAGCCCCCTTTCCCAAGCCACCGTGGCCCAGGAAAAGATCCTGCTCTGGGATCCGGAGGTGATCTTTCTGGATATCGCCAGCCTGCATCTGGAGGGAGGCGGCAACGCCCTGAACCAGCTGCAAAACGATCCGGCCTATCAGGCCCTCAGCGCGGTGCGGCAGAACGAGGTCTACGGTGTTTTTCCCTACAACTCCTACACCAACAACTTCGAGTCCATACTGGCCAATGCCTATTACATAGGAAACGTGCTCTACCCCGAGCGTTTCTCGGATATCGATCCCATGCACAAGGCTGAGGAGATCTGCCGGTTCCTGAACGGCAGCCCGGCCATGGAGGATATCAACTCCCAAAGGATGGACAATCCGGCCTTTTCCCGGCTCGAGGTCAGGTGATAGCCCTTTATGTCCCATTTCCAAGACGGTGCGATCCCTACGGAATACAGCTCCTATGTGGGCCGGAAGATGCTCTTCCTCCTGTTTCTGTTGCTTGCGGCCGCGTTGCTGCTGATACTGGGCGTGTCCGCCGGAGCGGTGCGCATCCCCGCCTGGGATGTGATCCTGACCCTGATGGGCCAAGCCCGAAGCGCCAAATTCGAGACCATCATCTTCAATATCCGCCTGCCCCACGCCCTGGCCGCCTGTCTGGCCGGAGCCGGCCTGGCAGCTGCGGGCGCGGCTATGCAGTCCATTCTCAGGAACCCCCTGGGCTCGCCCTTCACTCTGGGGATCTCCCAGGCCGGGGCCTTTGGCGCGGCCTTCGCGGTCATGATCCTGGGCAGCGGGGTCCTGCAAAGCGCTCAATCCGCGGAGGCAGTCACCATTGTCAGCCCCTATCTGACAACGGGGATGGCCTTTTTCTTCTGCGTTCTCACCTCGCTGATCATTATTGCCATATCCCGGATCCGGGGGGCGACACCCGAGGTGATGGTCCTGAGCGGCGTGGCCCTGGGCTCGCTGTTCAACGCGGGAACCATGTTCCTGCAGTATTTCGCCGAGGACACGGAGCTGGCGGCCATGGTCTTCTGGACCTTCGGGGACGTCTCCCGCGCCGGGTGGAGCGAGGTCTGGATCATGGCCGTGGTTGTCGTCTTTTTCTCCGTCTTTTTTCTGCTCAACCGCTGGGACTATAACGCCATAGACGCCGGGGAGGAAACGGCCAAGGGGCTGGGGGTCAGCGTGGAACGCGTCAGAATGGTGGGGATGCTGGCCGCTTCCGTGCTCACGGCGACCATTGTCTCCTTTCTGGGCATCATCGGATTTGTGGGCCTGATCTGCCCCCACATAGTGCGCCGCGTAATCGGTGACGACCACCGTTTCCTCCTTCCGGCGAGCTGTCTGACCGGAGGGGTCCTGCTGCTGGCCTCGGATATCGCGGCAAAGCTGATGATCGCCCCGCATGTGCTGCCGGTATCCGTGCTCACAGCCTTTCTTGGGGCTCCGGCGTTTCTCTACCTGCTCTTAAGGAGACAGATCGGATAATGCTTGCCGTACAGGATCTTTGTATTGGATACAGCCAGGACGATCTGGTCCTCGAGGATCTGGGCTTCAGCGTGGAAACCGGGGAGATGCTTGCCATCCTGGGCCCCAACGGCGTGGGCAAGACCACCCTGCTGCGCTGTATCAACCGTATCCTGAAGCCCAGGAAAGGGGCGGTCATGGTGGAAGAGGAGAATGTCTTCCGCATGTCCGTGGCGGAAATCGCTAAGCGGATGGGCTATGTGGCCCAGAAGAGCGAGGCCGGGCGCATGACGGTCTTCGATGCTGTCCTTTTGGGCCGCAAACCCCATCTGGGCTTCAGGGTCGCGGACAGGGATCTGCGTATTGTGGACGCCATGATCAAGCGCATGGGCCTGACCGACTTGAGCCTCAGACACATAGACCGGATCAGCGGCGGAGAGCTGCAGAAAGTATGCATTGCCCGGGCCATGGTGCAGGAGCCCTCTGTCCTGTTGCTGGACGAGCCCACCAGCAGCCTGGACCTGAAGAATCAGCTGGAGATCATGCGCACCATTCGCTTCGTGCTGCAGGAGCACCGCATCTCGGTGGTCATGACCATGCACGATCTGAACATGGCCTTCAGGTACACGGATAAGTTCCTGTTTCTCAAGAACGGACAAATCTACTATCACGGAGCCAACCGGGAGCTGACACCGGAGATGGTCCAGCATGTCTATGGGGTATCAGTAGATATCCTGCATCACTCTGGGCAGATGCTGATCGTGCCCCAGGACGGGCGGCCCTGAATCCATTTCCCCCTTCATGAACATCGCGGCGCTCAAGGAATCCAAGTCAAACGCATCAAGGAGGCAAAACATGGCAAACGATCCGCTTCAAAACGAGGACTTCCGGCGCTGCGCCGAGTTCCACGGACATGTCTGCCCCGGCCTGTCCATCGGCTATCTGGCGGCACGGGCCGGTCTGGAAAAGCTGCAATCGTTGAGATCCCAGGACGAGGAGCTGGTGGCAGAGGTGGAGACCGACGCCTGCGGCGTGGACGCGGTGCAGGTGCTCACCGGATGCACCTTCGGCAAGGGCAATCTGGTCTTCAAGGACCGCGGAAAGCAGGCCTTCACCCTTTTTGACCGCGGCTCCGGCCGGGGTGTTCGCGCAGCGATGCGGGCCGGAGCCTTCGCGCCCGATTCCAGGCAGAGCGAGCTCTTGGAGAAGATGCGCCTGGACACGGCGACAGCGGAGGACGAGCGCGAGTTCTGGGAGCTGCAGCGGAAAAAGAGCCGGGAAATCCTGGAGATGCCCCTCGAGGATCTCTTCTCCCTGGAGTGGGTTTCCCGCTGCCTGCCGGAGAAGGCCGAGATCGAGGGCTCCGAGCCATGCGCCGCATGCGGAGAGCCCACCATGGCCTCCAAGCTCCGGGTGATCGACGGCGGCAAGTACTGTGAGGACTGCGCAGATCGAGAAAAGTAATGCAAAGTGCCAGCCACCAGAGGCAGCGGGAATCGGCTCAGCCACAGAAACGGCAACGCCGTTATTGGCATTGATCCACTGGAACCTTAGGGGGTGTTATGCGCATGATGGCCCGACTCATCATCCTGGCCCTTGTCTGTGTCGTGCTGCAATCCTCGTCACTGGGAGCAACCGCCCCCAACTACGAGGCCGCCCGGTCCTTCGGGCAACACGCCGCGAAGCGCGCGGCAGGAATGCTTGATTGCCGATGGGACGACGCGAAAGTGATTGTCCTCACCAACGCGGGCTTTGCCCGACCGGGCGGCCTGTCCAGCAAAGGCTGCTTGGACGGTCTGTCGGAAGCCACAGGGACGAGCGTGGGCAGCTCGACGCTCCTCAGGCTGCAATCCAGGTTCGATCAACCTTTGTGGTTCGCCTTCTACCGCCCGGATTCCGGGAAATGCGCCTACTTACAGGCGGAACCGCGGAGAGCGGAAAAGGCTCTGTCCGGAAAGGACTCCCCTGATCAATCCTTCGCCCTGGAACAGGCAGCCAGAATCAAGGCAGAACACATTGTCGATCACGCCGGGGAGTTCCATGATCGTGCGGAAAACGGCCTGTTCGGGGACAACCTGTTTCGCGTGGTCACAGCAGCCAACGCGGCAGCCAAGGACACCCCGGATGACCTGCTCACGGCCATTCAGCTCCACGATCACTACTGCCCGGGGGTTTCCTCGGGCGTTCTCCTGGCCGAATATATCCGGAAAGAAATCCTTTCCGGGCGCCCCGGAGCCGACTGCTTCGTCCTCAGCCTGGACCCCTGGTGCAAGGAGGACGCCCTGATCACCCTGCTCAACGCCACACCCGGCAAACGGGGCTACGGTGTTGTGTACCCCGCCGACGGGAGCAAAGAGACTTGGCCCGCCCCTGTGAGCCGGGCCGATACCGTCGTCTTCGTGCGGGAGGACTCAGGGCCCTGGATTGGCAGAATGCTCCGATTCGACTTCGCCAAGGCCAAGGAAATGTTTTCCGGGCCGGAAACAGGGATGGGGACTGCGGACAAGCTGGCCATGAACCTGTGGTTTATGGGGTTCCTGGATGAGCCGGGGACATTCGTGGATACGGTGGGCACTGTCCAGCTTGAGGCAGGCGAGTCCCCTCCGGACCTTTTGCGTCCGGGAAAAAATCCGGTGGAGATACTCTCGGAACGGTAAAGAGACAGCCTTAACCAAAATGTGGAGGTGGGCCATGCACCTCGCTCATGCCTTTCGACGCATCCACAACAATGACCTGGAGCTCATCCAGCAAAACATTCCAGTGGAAGTGGAAAAGAGATCCGTAAAACCGATCTCCTTCCACTGGAACGGCCGGATGTACGAGATCCTCTCCTGTCTAGGGCCCTTTCAAGGAGAGCTTTCGGATCATGAGCTCAGTTTCCTGATCACCACGGCCACGAACGAGGTCTTTCTTCTCCGCGAGACCCCGTCTCAACACCTTGAAGACAGGAAAATCCGGCATTCTCAATGGATATTGGCCTTCCGAGTCCTTGGCGACGAAGAGCTCACAAGCGGAGATGGACACGACCCTGGAGTTCTGGGGAACGCCCAACTCAAACGGGTCTCCGACTACCACGGTCATGTCTGCCCCGACCTGGTTGTCGGCTGCAAAGCGGTCAACGTAGGGCTCAGCGCCCTCAGACAACACGAAAACACGCAAGACGAGCTCAGCATCATCGCACAGAACGATACCAGCGCGGTCGACGCCATTCAGTGCCTAACCGGTTGTACCTTGGGCAATCAACGGCTCATTATTCAGGATCACGGGAAACACAACTACACATTCATCTCCCGTCAGACCCATCGAGCGGCGGAAGTACGGCTTCGGAACATCCAATATCCCGAGCACGAGAGCTTTTGCGCCCTGGAGAAGAGCCTGGAAAATCAAAGGGGTACAGTGCACCAGATCGCCAGGTTGCGGGTCATGCTCGATGATTGGATCAAATGGCTCCTTTCCCTGGAGGATGAGGCCGTTTTCCAGTACAGGATATCCTGCCGGATCCCGCCAGGGACAGAAAGCTCTTCCCGATACACCAGCTGTCCGGTATGCGGCGATCCGGTGCTCGAGTCCAAAACAGTCCACCACCACGGTCAGAACCTCTGCCTTCCCTGTGCCCATTGGAGCCATTACACACCAAGAGAGGTGACCTGGCAGTAAAGAC
>CAYFSD010000053.1:0-8414 GCA_964345705.1 uncultured Desulfohalobiaceae bacterium | reverse complement strand
TCATCTACGCCCATGCCCCGGGGAGCCAGCGGGGAACAAAGGACCATGCCCTCCATGCTTTTGCACCGGCTCAAGGCCACATAGACCTGGCCGGGGGTGAAGGCGTTCTGGACATCGATGATGGCCCGGTCAAAGGTCAGTCCCTGGCTCTTGTGAATGGTGATGGCCCAAGCCAGCCTGAGGGGATACTGGGTGAAGGAACCGGCGACCTCTTCCTGGATCTCCTTATTATCCGGATTCAAGGAATATTTGATGTTCTCCCAGGTCAAGGGCTCCACCTTGATCGGTTCCGAGTCCCCGGGGCACAGGACCTGGATCTCCTCCTGGGAGATGGAGATGATCCGCCCGATTTTGCCGTTGTAATAGCGTCTTGCCGGGCTTGGGTCATTGCGCACGAACATGACCTGGGCCCCTTTCTTGAGCTGGAGCGAAGAGGACGTGGGATAGATCTGTTCCGGGAAATCTCCCGATACCTCGGCCGGGAATGCGTATTTCTCGCCCTTGAGCTCCTCCAGCCGGTGCTGGTTAATGTCCTGGGCCTTTTTGTTGTGGGAGGTCAGGGTGATATAGCCCTGCTCCGTGTCCGGGACAAAGTCCGGACAATAGCGGGTATTCAGTTCTTGGACCGTTTCCGGATCCAGCCTGTTGTCCCGCACCTGGTTCAGGATCCGGATGAAGCTGTCCTCCGACTGCCGATAGATGTGCTCCAGCTCAATGGTCACGAACCGGGTCCGGGCCAGAGCGTGGCTGCTGAAAAAGTAGACTGTAGGGTAATGCTCCTGCAAAAGCGCCCATTCATCCGACTTGGCCACAGGGGAAAGCTGATGCAGATCTCCGATCATGAGCAGCTGCACTCCGCCAAAAGGCTGGGAGCTGCGGCGGTGCCGCCGCAGGGCCGCGTCCACTGCATCCAGCAAGTCGGCCCGGACCATGCTGATCTCATCGATAACCAAAAGGTCCAGGCTCTGAATGATGTTCTTTTTTTCCTTGCTGATCCTGAAGCGGCGCTGTTGGTCCCGCTCATAGGCCTGGCTTCCGGGTACGAAAGGGCCGAGGGGCAGCTGGAAGAAGGAGTGCAGGGTGACCCCTCCGGCATTCAGGGCAGCCACCCCGGTGGGAGCGGTGGTGATCATCCGCTTGCTGGAAGAGTCCTGCAGCTTCTGGAGAAAGGTGGTCTTGCCTGTGCCCGCTTTTCCGGTCAAAAAGACATGCTGCCCGGTCCGCTCCACATAGCCTTCGGCCAGCTCCAGCTCCTGATTGGTCTCCCACTGCATGGACATCGGCATCCACCCTCATGATTATGACCTGAGCTGAGCGCCAAGGCCGCTCAGCTCAGGTCATAAAAGCCGCCTCTTTCGAACAGTTTCCACTTTGGGACGCTTTGGGCTTCTGGGAAGGGCTCTATGCGCGTTTAGTCAATAGCTCTCGATTCCAGATATTCCTTGAGGGCCACGGCGTTATTGTAGCGGGTCTCCCTGGAGCTGTAGACAAGAGTGAGCGGCGTGGATCGTGCCATGTCCGCAAGCTCCTCCAGGCGTTCCTTGTGCTGCGCGAGCTCCTCGGCGTAGCGCTCCAGGAAATCCTCCCATTTGGCCGGATCGTGCCCGAACCACTGTCGCAGCTCCTTGGATGGAGCGAGCTCCTTGGGCCAGGAGTGAATCCCGGCCTTTTCCTTGGACATCCCCCTGGGCCAGACGCGGTCCACAAGCACGCGGTAGCCATCGTCCTCGTCGACGGGCTCGTACACCCTTTTGGTGCGAATATCCATGTTCCCTTCCTCTAAAACGTGACAAGACACTAGCTCTTCTCATATGATGCGATAAGGGCGGTGTATTTTTCGTGGATCATCCTCCGATCCACCTCCTCGAATTCCCGGAGCATGGCCTGCTGCTCCTCGTCGGATAAATAGCCGAGAGCCGCCGGAAAGAAGACCCTGTCCTCCTTGTCGATGTGCTCGGGATAGAAGTCGGTGAGGGTGCGAAATTTTTCCAGGACGGTCTGCAGGCTGCTTTGATCCCCGCTTTTGTAAGCTTCGTTGGCCTCCACGAGCTCACGGGTGACTTGGCGGCCGAAGACATGCTCCTGGATAAGCTCCTCCATGGTCTCGGCATCCCCGGACTTGAGCTCCTTCTGCTTGAGGTTCCGGAACAGAACGTCCTCTTCCTTGCCGTGGTGGGTCTTGTCGGCGTAGGTGCGGATGAAGTCGACAACTGCGTCAACGAAGTGGGGATCGATTCGTTGCTCGGACTCTCCCTGCTGGTGGCTGTCCCGAACGATATCGATCATTCGCTCGATGAGCCGGTGCTCGATCATGAGAGGGCCCCTATATTGCATCACCGTCTCCTTGTTCCTGGGGGTGTTGACGTCTTGGTCAAAACGGGTGACGAAGGCGTCGCACCATGCGTCACCCATCCCGATTGCGATCATGATAGCAGCCAACTGGCTCCATAACAATGCGGAAAAGCCTTTTTTCGGACGCAACTATTCACTTTTCATCTTCAGACACTTTCATGATGACCAGAGAGACATCGTCCCGAAATGAGGACGCTCCTCTGAAGTCGTGCAGCTTGTCCAGGAGGCGGTCGATCATCTCCCGAGGGGGGTCCTGGTGGTGCTCCCTGAGGACAGCGCACATTCGCTCCTCCCCGAAGAAGGTTCCCTGTCCGTTCCTGGTCTCGGTGATTCCGTCAGTATACAGACACAGGAAATCACCGGGCTCCAGAACATCGCTTTTTTCCTCGTACCTCACCTCCGAATAGATCCCGAAAATGAGCCCACGGACATCCAGACTTCTGAAGCGTTGCTCCCGATTCCTCCAGATCAAGGGCGGATTGTGCCCGGCATTGGAGTACATGATCTTTCGGGTTTCGGGGATGTATTTCACGTAGAACATGGTGATGAACATCTCCACCTGGACCAGGCTCTGGTAGAAGAAGCTGTTCAGGGCGGCCATGATCTGCTGCGTCCCCTCCAGGTTCCTGGCCTCGGCCTGGATGAAGGTCCGGGCCTCGGCCATGATCAGGGCGGCGCCGATATTGTGTCCGGACACGTCCGCAATGACCAGATCCAGGGATCCGTCATCGTGCAGGAGATAGTCGTAGTAATCTCCGCCCACATGATAGGCGGCCACACACATACCGGCCAGGGAGATCCCGGGAACCTCGGGTGGGTTCGTGGGCAAGAGCCCCAATTGAATGTTCTTGGCGATCTCCAGCTCCCGCTCCTGTTGCCGGGAAGCAATGATGCGCTCCGCCTGCCGCGCGTTGCGCCGGGCGATGCCCAGCTGCGCGGCTATGCTCTGAAAGACCTCGATGAATTCCTCGGTGAAAATGTCCTTTTCTCTTCGGGAAAAGGCGGACAGGACACCGATGGGCTCGTCTTCTATGGTGATGGGCACATGGACGAAGGAGGCGATGCCTTCCCGACGCATGATCTCGGCGGTCACCGGTCTTTGGAGAAGATCCGTGTCATTGACCACCTGAATGGAATTGGTCAGAAAGGCCTCCCCAATCACTGTCTGCTCATCAGCCGAACGGTCGGAGGTATCCAGATGCTTTGGGCTCATGCCGCGCTGGCTTCGGACCTTTAGGGTTTTCCCCTCATCATCCGCAATGCGCACCACGCACAAGTCGAAGGGGAACTGTCGAATCAAGAGATCCAGGAGATTATCCATGATGGCCTGCAGGTCCTTCCCGCTGGACACAACCCTGGCTGACTCAAAGAGCACCTGCAATTGTTCCCTGGTGGCCGCACGGCTGATGCTCACCGAGCCGAAGATATCAAAGACATCTTCCATCATGCTTCCCCGGGCCGTCAAATAATTGTCCACAATGATCCTGGCTGGCGCACTGCCCACATACCCCGCCAGGGTTCGCTCAATGAACTGTTTGATGTCCGGCAGGTCCTGATCGGCGATCCGTTGGCCTCCGAGGTAGGAGCTGATTGCGGCCTTGGCCCTTTCATCCCCGATGAATTTGCTCATGAGCTTGAGCAGCTCATTGCTGGTCGGGGCCTTGCTCAGCCGTTGCCTTTTTTCCGGCCCCGCGGACTTGCTGAACACATCCACGAACCTGGCGGCTTGATTCTGCTGGGGCTCGTCCTGTTCAAAAAGAAAGGACAGACTGACCAGGGCCCCGACATTGAAAAACAGCGTCCAGAGCAAGGAGTGGCTCCACATATCCAGGCCCTTGAGCCCGAACAGGTGCAAGGGGCAGATGAGCCCCAGGTTCAGGAGGCAGTTTTCCAGAATATCGCTTCCCATCCAGCCGGAGGACACAAAGGATGGAATGAGCAGAGTGTAGAACCACACGACGAAGCCGAGGATGAGGCCAGTCAGGGCGCCTATGCGATTCGCCCTCTTCCACAGCAGGCCCGCGATCACTGCCGGGGCGAACTGGGTTGCGCCGACAAAGGAGATGAACCCGATTTTGACCAGGGCATAGGATTCCCCGATCATGTTGTAGAACATGTATCCCAGGAAGACGACCACAAAGATGCAGAGTCTCTTCAGATTGAGCAGCAGCTTTGAAATGTCTTTGCTTTGCAGGGCGTTGACCTTCAAGATGACCGGCATGAGCAGATTGTTCAGCATCATGGTGGACAGGGCAACCGAGGAGAGCATGACCATGCCAGCGGAGGCCGAGAACCCTCCCACAAAAGCCAGCACGGCCAGCCAGGTCTGATCGGCCGTCATGGGCAGGGAAACCACAAAATAATCGGCCTGGGAAGCATCGCCGTTGTTCATGAGCAGGCCGCCGAGGGCAATGGGTATGACAAAGAGATTGATCAGGAAAAGGTACGTCGGAAACCGCCACATGGCTTCCCTGATGTGCCTCTCCCGGGTGTTCTCAACCACCATGATGTGAAACTGGCGAGGAAGAAACATAAAGGACATCATGGAGATGATCAGGAATGTGGCCCAGGTGAGATAGGAGCTTTCGGGGGAGTTCAGAAGGAGGAGATGCTCTTTTTCAGGGAATCGCTGAACAAATCGGGAGAAAATGTCTTGGAATCCGTCGAACAGGCCATAGGTGACGAAGACGCCCACAGCCAGGAAGGCGAAGAGCTTCACTAAGGATTCCAAGGCAATAGCGGCCACCAACCCCTCATGCCGCTCGGACGCGTCCAGGCTCCTGGCTCCGAAGAGGACGCTGAAGACTCCGAGAATCACGGTGAGGATGAAGGTGGCGTCTGTCACGATCGAATGGAAAAATGGAGCAGTTTCGCCATGTGCTGGAGCGGAATGGGGCGAGGCGAGCAGGGTGAAGGTATGGGATACCGCTTTGATCTGCAGGGCGATGTAGGGCGTGATGCCTATTACGGCGAAAAGGGTGACCAGAGCCCCGAGAAACACTGAGTTGCCGTATCTGCTGGAGATGAAGTCGGCAATGGAGACGATCTTCAGCTCTCTGCTGATTCGCAGCATCTTGCGCAGCAGAAACCACCAGGCGAAGGCCATCAGGGTCGGACCGAGATACACGGCAAGAAAGTCGAGTCCGCTGGTTGCCGCCCTCCCTACGCTGCCGTAAAAGGTCCACGAGGTGCAGAACACCGCCAGAGACAGGGTGTACACCGTGGGGTTGTCGATAAGGCTCTGATTGTTGCGCCCCTTCCACTCAGCAAAAGTGGCCACTCCAAAGAGGAGGGCAAAGTAGCCGAATGTGATCAGGGCCAGAATGCCCAGGCTGATCATTGTGGGCTCTTGGATTCAGTGTCCTGCGCGGTTTTGCTCTGTTCTTCCTCGATGATGAGGCTACGGGAAAATATGTACACCACAAGAATCGACAACGGCCAGCCGATAAAGAAATATAAGACAGGGAGGGGAATGCTCCAGAAGAATACTGGTTGGTTGAAAATAAGCAGAAATGGGTAGTTGAGCATGGTCAGCCCCAGCAAAAAGAAGAAAATCCAGGCCTCTTGCATTTTGTTTGGCGAGAGATTTTTGCCCATCTTTCACCCTCCAGAAAATCAAGTTTGTGACAAATGTCCATTCTCCTTGTGTCCTTATTACTGGGGTTGGTGACCTCTTCGTCAAAACGGGGAACGAAGGCGTCGCACCATGCGCTACCCGTCCCGGTTACGGTCATGGTAGCAGCCAACTGACTCCATAACAACGCGGAACGCAGCTATTCACCACATTGATCCGATTACGGGCACGGGTTTTTTGAATCAGCTCAGCTTCGGCTCTGAATAGGTTCCCTTCCCGGCATCCTCGTGGTTTTTCTCCGGTCCTGGAGGCCTGGCTGAAAGAAAGGCCCGTCATGTCGTAGCAGGCCGCTGCGCCTCAAGCCGCAGGGAGGTAGTCCCGCTCCGGCTTGCATCCGCGGCGGTGCAGATAGGCCAGGGTGGATTCGCGATCCCCCCTTCTCCCCACGTAGGAGAGGCTGAAGCCCTCGCCCGGCGGGGGAAGCTTTTCTGAGGGCAGCACAGGCCTGCCCCGGACCAGACGATCGGCCTTTTGGGGATCGCTGTCGATGAAGGCCTTGACGCGGATGCCCTGCCGCTCCAGAAGGGCGACCCGTCTGCGGGCCTGACGGCCGGCTCCGATGATGTAGACAAAGGGATGGAGGGGATTGTTCTCCCTCAGCCAGCGGGCCAGATAGGGGGCCTTGACCGCGTGGAAGGCCCAGCGGGAAAGGCGCTGGTCCGTCCGGGAGAGGCGCTCCGGGGGATCGTTCCAGGTCAGGAGTTTTTGGTGCAGCTTGGCCATGACCACGCCGTGCTCCATCCAGCGCAGCAGGAGCTCGTAGTCCTCGGGGAAGGGGCCCTGTCTGTACCCTCCCAGGCGGGGAACGAGCTCGGAGCGGAACATGATGGAGGGATGGGCGAAGGGGGACTCCACGAAGCGATTCGCGCGGATGGTCTCCGGCTCTAGCAGCTCGTTCTGCCAGTCCACGTAAAGGGCGTACCCCCGATTGGCCTCGCGGTCCCCGCCATAGATCACCCGGCAGCCGACCAGGCCGATGCCGGGGTGCTTCTCGAGGAAGTTGGCCTGTTCCTCCAGCCGTCGGGGCAGGCTCGCGTCATCCGCGTCCATCCGCGCGATGAAGCGGCCGCGGGCCCATTCGAGCCCGGCGTTGAGGGCCCCGGCGATCCCCGCGTGCGGCAGGGACAGGGGCTTGATCCGCCGGTCCGCTCCAGCAAAGCGCTGGAGCACGCGCGGCGTTTCATCCGTGGAGCCGTCGTCCACGGCGAGGACCTCGAAGTCCTCGCGGGTCTGGTTGAGCAGGCTCTCCATTGCCTGCGGGAGGGTGGCGGCTGCGTTGTAGCAGGGAAGCACCACGGAGATCGCGGGTCGGTTCATGGGGCGTCGCTTTGTCTGGGGAACGGTGTGGCTTAGCAATCGAAAAGGCTCAATTTTCTCTTCGGGGACCGTGTGGTTTTCCGGCGCGTCGGGGCCTCCTCGGGATTGGCGTCGCAGAGGTCCCCGGGCAGGTCCGGATTCTTGCAGGCACAGATCGCCACGCCCATGCCGCGGCGACGGGCCTCGTCCAGGAAGCGCTCGTGGCCCTTCCGCCGCAGGGAAAGCGGGACCAGCTTGCTCCAGGCGGAGCCGTCCGGCCGATGCCACTCCCCGCTGCGAAAGCAGCCGGAAAGGAGCTGGAACTGCGTTTCCGGCAGCTCTTCGCGCAGGCGTTCCAGCACCCCGGGCCGGAGCTGGAGGTAGCTCAAGGAGATCTCGGCGATGCCGTGCTCGGAGAGGAGGTGCATCAAGTGGGCGACGGTGTCCGCGTCGTCGCTCACGAAGGGGATCACGGGATCCACGCGGACGCTCACCGACGCCCCGATCCGCGAGAGCTCCCGAATGGCCTCCAGGCGCTCGGGGACTGGGGCGGTGCCGGGCTCGAAGCGCTGGCGGAACTCCTCGAAGGGACTGACCAGACCCATTCGGGCGCGGACCTGTCCGGGATAGTCGGCGAAGAGGCGGAAAAAGGACGCGGGAATGTGCCCCTTGGTCAGGAAGGAGACCACCACTCCCCGGGAGAGGAGGATTCGCATGCTTTCAAGGGCGATCTCCAGGATGTCCGGATGGGGCTGGAAGCAGTCCGAGGCGGTGTTGAAGGCCACCACCGGGATCCGCCTGCGCCGGTTGGGGTTGTCCAGATCCCGCCGCAGGGCGGAGGGCACATTGCGGTAGACATGCACGGTGTCCTTTTCCGGAGCGCTCGCGTACCCGCGGGCGTAGCAGTAGACGCAGGAGTGCAGGCAGCCCCGGGTCAGGTTGAGCACATGATACCGGCGCAGACAGCCGAAGTCCGCCCGCTTCAGGGGCGCGCTCTTCTTGTCCGTGGGGATGAGGCGCATGAGTCGGTCACCGTGCAGCGGTTTGAGCAAAAAGCGGATAAATGGCTCGCGGAAAGTAATCCGAGCTCCTAGATGGAGCGCCCGGAAAGAGCCGCTTGAGGAAGGATAGC
>CAYFSD010000052.1:0-8440 GCA_964345705.1 uncultured Desulfohalobiaceae bacterium | reverse complement strand
GCCGTTTCAGGCGGGGTAGTGCGTAATCAGTGTCCGCGGCTGGATGCGGTCCCCGACAAGGCGGAGCCGCCAGGCCCAGATGCGGGCGATCGCCGAGGCCAGCAGCCCGAGGCCGATATCCTTCCCCGTTTTGGGGCCGAGCACCTCCCGGAACCTCCTTTCCATTTCCCGGACTCTGTCCCTTTCCCTCTCGTTGACGGCAAAGCGCGCCAGAAGCGGCAACAAAGGACGATACTCCCGGAGTTCCTCTAGAAGCTGCTCGTATCTGGCCCGGAAGACCTCGTCCTTTTCGGCCAGCTCCCGCAGAGTCGGGACTCCGCGCAGGGCTGTCTCCACCAGGCGGCCCATGGAGCTGCCGTTTCTTTGATAGTCCGCGTCGAATGCGGACTGAAGCCACCCTTCGGCCTCTTCCCCGGAAAAACGAGGGTGGCGGAAGCTGAGATATTTCTGGCCGTGCCACTCCTCAAAGGGCAGATCCCACCTGAGCAGCCCCGCCTCCTTGAGCTCCTGATAGAGCCCGGTCACCGGCAGGCCGGTGAGGAGCATGAACTGGACGAAGTCCGGCTGGAGATCGACGAGGAAATCGATATCCTCCTGCATGGTGGAGGGGTCGTGGTGCTCCAGGCAGAGAATGCCCGAGGTCAGCACTCCGATCCCGTGATCCCGGAGGCTCCCCACCAGGGAGGGAAAGTCGATGCCTTCGTTCTTGCCAAAGGGCGATCCGGTCCGCGATTCCACCCCGATCCAGACCAGCTTGACCCCGAGCCGGACCAGATTGGGAATGCCGAACCGGAGCACGGTATCCGCGGAGGAAAAGATCTGGAAGCGGAACCAGCGTCGGTGCTCCTCCATGAGATGGAGCATGTCCCGGGCTCTCTGCTCCTCCTTGAGGAAGTTCTCGTCCATGACGAAGAAGGAGTCTGAGCCGGATTCATCGGAGATCCGGCAGGCCAGGTCGAAGAGCTCCCGTCCGGTCCGGACGAAGGGGATGTACTGCTTGCCGAAGAAGTGGGAGGTGCAGCAGAACCTGCAGGCATTGGGACAGCCCACTCCGGGGGCCAGGAGGGAGGCTGTGGCGCCCTTGAGGGGGACGCCCATGATGCGGCGGTACTCGTTGCTGGGCAGCGTGGGGTGCACCACAGGGGCCTCGGGGTCCTGCCCCAGATAGGAGCGCAGCCAGCGAATGCCGTCTCCTCGCACGATATGATCGCAGTCCACGAGCTCCTCCAGCCCCTCGATGGCCGCCCCATGCCCGCCCAGGACGATGGCGGAGTCCGGGGCGTGCTCGCGGATCATCCGGCACATCTCCCTGGCCTTGGCGAAGTTGGGGGTGATGAAGGAGATGCCCACCAGGTCGTACCCCTTGCGGATCTCCCGCAGGAAGCGCCTGCGGGAGGGGAAGTCCAGCACGGTCACCTCGGCGTCGACATTCGCGGCCAGGAAGTAGAGACCGAAGGTGCGGTGGTGCAGGCGAAGCGAGGCCAGACCCTGGGCCTTGGTGACCTGGTTGTGGAAAAGCTCCATGACGCTTTCCTTCCTGCCGAAGGCGTCGTCCACCCCGTAGGGCCCAAAGACGCCGCAGAGCAGGATCCGCCGGGTCCGGTTCGCGGTTTGGCTGAGGCTGTCGACGGATTGGTCTGCTGAGTGATTCATGGCAAGCCCTGCCTCCTACGCTCTTCTCTGTCCCACGCCATCCGGCCTGGCCAGAAGGATCTGGTAGTCGTCGATAACGCGGCAGTTGAACCCCGCCTGACAGTAGGACAGGTAGTAGTCCCACTTTCTGCGGAATGTCTCATTGTATCCCAGCTCCGCCACTCTCGCCTCCATCTCGCGAAAGCTGTGTCGCCAGAGGGCCAGGGTCCGGGCGTAGTGCGGGGCCAGGGATTCCAGGTCGCGGCAGGTGAAGGACGTGTTGTCCCGCACCACCTCCATGACGCGGGTCAGGGAGGGCAGGAGCCCACCGGGGAAGATGTGCTTGCGGGTCCAGTCCCCCTCCCTGCGGTAGGCCTCGTAGCGCTGATCGTGAATGGCGATGAACTGGATGAGCGCGGCGCCCCCCGGGGCCAGGAGGCGGTCCAGGGCGACGAAGAAGTCCTTGTGGTACGCGTGCCCCACCGCCTCGAGCATCTCGATGGAGACGATCCTGTCGTAGGTCCGCGTCACGTCCCGATAATCCGCGAGCTGGAAGTCCGCGAGGCGCTCCAGGCCGAGCTCTCTAGCCCTTTGCCGGGCATGGGCCAGCTGGTTCGAGGAGATGGTGATCCCCTCCACCCGGCAGCCGTAGCGCTGGGCCACGTAGAGGGCGAATCCGCCCCAGCCGCAGCCGATCTCCAGAACGCGCATCCCGGGCGCAAGGTCCAGCTTGTCCGCGATGAGCCGGAACTTGGCCTCCTGGGCCCGGGCCAGATCCGTGTCCCAGTCCGGGAAGTAGGCGCAGGAATAGGTCATGGAGGGGTCCAGAAAGGTTTCGAACAGCTCGTCGCCCAGATCGTAATGGCCCTGGATGTTCTTCCGCGCTCCGGATCGCGTGTTGCGGCGTCCCCCCAGCCGCCGCAGGCGATTGACCAGGGAAACCAGGGGACCTGGGATGCCCAGGGCATCGGAGACCCGTAGCCGCTCGCGGTTGAGGGTGAAGAAGCGAAGCAGCTCAGGCAGATCCGGAGTTGTCCACCAGCCGAAGGTGTAGGCCTCGCCGAAGCCGATATCCCCGGACAGGGCAAGGGCCCGGTAAAAGCGCGGATCATGGATGGTCAGCTCCACCGTCGGGCCGGGCTCGCGCCCTGAATAACGCTCCTTCCGGCCGTCGGGCTGGATGAGGGTGAGATGTCCGCACCGGATCCGCTGGAGCAGCCTGGCCAGGACCCTGCGGGATTGCCGGCCGATGAGATCCAGGGATACGGCTTCCGTCCGTCGTATGGTCCTGGGGCTGGAGGCTGTGGGCCTGGTGTGCACCGGGAGCCGCTTGCGGTAGTACAGGCTCGCCGCCTGCCTGAGAATGCGCGGAAAGGCGAGAGCCCGGTTGGGGTGCGCAAGGAATCCGAGCAGGGACCGGGTGTCCGGCGGACGGCCTGGGTCCTCGGCCCACAGGCGGGTCCGGAGGACCGGCTCGCCGTCCCTGGCCAGGTCCACGGCCAGGTCCAGGCCAAAGCGGGGGTCAGCGAAGCGAAAGGCGTATTCCCCCTTCATGTCGTTGAAGGGCGAGACATGGAATTCCTTGCTGGCTGTGAACCGGGTCGGAAAGGGCTTTGCCTCCCCGTTGCCGAGGACGTAGATGTGCTTTTCCCCGAAGGTGTTGTTTACCTCGGCCACTACGGCGGCAGCTCCCGCGGCCTCCTCGTGGGGGAACACGAACCAGAAGCTCGCCGGATTGAAGGCGCCTCCGGGAAAGCGGATCGTGGTCACCAGCCGAACGCACCCCAGGGCAAGCGAGGGGTCCATCCCGCCCGCCTCCAGCGCTCTGGCGAGCTTGTCCCGCAGCCCGCCCGGCCCCTTATGCAGATAGTCCGCCTCCCTTATGGAAAGCGGCCTGGGCCCGGCGCTGCCGGGCCGGGCCCAGGATCCGGGGGCGGTTCGCCTGCCGAAGAGCGCCCCGTCCAGGAGGCCGATTTCCAACTCGTTCAGGTCGAAAACGAAAACCGGCATCCGGTAGCGGAATTCGTGTTTGACCGGAGAAACCCTCTCGTGGAGGAGAAACGCATCGTAGAGCCTGGATTTCATGGCTCGATCCCGAAATGCTTCCGAGCCAGATCCACAGCGGACCGGGCCCCGTCCTCGTGAAAGCCGTGCCCATGATAGCTGCCGCAGAAGTAGGTCCCCCTGCGACCGGAGATGCTGGGCAGGAGCTTTTGCGCCTCAAGAGACTCCATGCTGTACACCGGGTGCTGGTACACGGTTTGGTAGGCTGTTGTGTTCGGAGCGAATTCCCTGTCCGCGTTGAGGCTCACCATCCAGCTCCTGGTTGCGTTGAGGCGCTGCAGGCGGTTCATCCAGTAGGTCACCCGAACATGGCGGCACTGTTCGTCACTCGCCCGGCGGATCACGTTCCAGCAGGCCCAGGCCCTCTTGAGCGGGGGCATGTGCTCCCCGTCGCAGTGCAGGACCGTCGTGTTGGCCGAATAGCGCCACGGCCCCAGGGCGTCCCTTTCTCTCTGGTCCGCATCCGGAAGCATGGCCAGGGCCTGGTCCGCGTGGGCCGCGATCACCGCGGCGTCGAAACGCTCCTCTCCGCCTTGGTATTGGACCACCGGGCCCTCCGGGGTCCTGCTGACGGCGCGAACGGGCTCCTGGAGGCGTATTTCTCCGGGAAAGCGGGACTGGAAGGCGTGGAGATACGTCCGGCTGCCGCCCTGGATATAACGCCACTGGATGCTCCCGGGCCGGGAGAGAAGCCCGTGATTGTCGAAGAAGCGGAGGAACAGGGCGGCCGGGATGGCCAGGGAATCGGATCCGGGAGCGGACCAGATGGCCTGGATCATGGGGCTCAGGTAGTCGCGCTCGAGCCGTTGTCCGGAGCGGATCCGCTCCAGATAGGCCTTGAGTGTGCCGTCCCCCACGGCATCGCTGCGGAGGTCCCGTGACGCGCGCCGGTTGAAGCGGAGGACCGAGGCCAGGAAGTACCAGAATCCCGGACTGCACACATTGGCCGGCCGAGCGAAGAGCCCGGCAAGGCCGGTGCCCGCATAGGCGAAACCGCTGTCCGGCTCGCTCAGGGAGAAGGACATGTCCGTGGGGGCGCCCCGGATGCCCAGCTCCTCCAGAAAGCGGATGAAGCTCGGGTAGGTCCGGTCGTTGTACACGATAAATCCGGTATCGATGGGCGTTCCCTCGTCCGGGGCAAACTCGGGGCCGATGTCGATGGTGTTGGTGTGCCCTCCGAGCCGGTCCCGGGCCTCGAAGAGCACGACCTCGTGCCTGCGGGCCAGATAGTGGGCCGCGACGATTCCGGAGATTCCGGATCCGATCACCGCGATGCGCTGTCTCCTCACGGGCTCCGCCTCCTGGACATCAGATAGTGGGAAACAAGCCATTCGTTGCCCTTGCGGAAGGCGAAGAGCTCCGAGCAGGCCAGGAGGAACATGCGCCAGCGACCCAGCTGCAGCGCCCCGAGCTCGTGGCCGTAGGCCCCGGACAGGATCTCCAGGATCGTGTCGCGGGAGGAGTCGAGCAGGGAAAGCCAGGAGTCGATGGTCCGGGCATAGTGCCGCCCATTCACCCTCCAGTGGTCTCGCAGGACAAGATCCTGCTGCAGATGAAGCAGCAGGCTGTCCGAGGGCATGATGCCTCCGGAGAAAAAGTGTTTGCTCATCCAGTCCCTTGGGCCCTGTCGAAAGGGATAGGCCAGCTCCCTGTGGGCGAAGACGTGCATGAAGAACAGCCCGTCCTCCTTCAGCCAGCCGGCGACGCGCCGCAGCAGCTTGGGCCAGTTGGCCATGTGCTCGAACATCTCCACCGAGATGATCCGGTCGAAGGGTCCGCTCCCCTGTGGCGGCTCGAATTCGTTCATGTCCGCGGTGATGGCGCGCACATTGTCCAGATGTCCCTCCGCGGCCCGGTTCCGGATGAAAGCCCCCTGCCGGGCGGAGTGGGACACGGCTGTGATCTGCGCCCGGGGAAAGCGCTCCGCGGCCCAAAGGGAAAAGGCCCCCCAGCCGCAGCCGAGGTCCAGGATGCGCATCCCGTCCTCGATCCCGGCCCGCTCCGCGGTGAGCCGCAGCATGTCTTCCTCGGCCCGGGCCAGGAGCTCTCGCTCCGAGGCGGCTTCGATGCTCCCGGGACTCCGCAACAGCTCCTTTTCCGGCCAGAGGCAGGCGCTGTACTTGAGCCGGGGCCCCAGGATATGCTCGAAGAAGGCGGGCGGCACCTCGTAGTGCTGTCGCTTGGACTCCAGAGGGGCCTGGGCCACGGGCCGTTCTTGCATGTCCCGCAAAAAGGCCCGCAGGGATTCCTGCCGGGCCTCGGCCGTGCCGGGGTCCTCCCTGTTCAGGACAGCGCGGTGGCGCAGACGGATGATCCGTCGCAACAGCCGGTCCGGAATGCGACCGTTCTCGGCTAGCCGGATTCCGAGGCTCATGGGGCCCTCTTCTTCGGAGGCCTGGGGAGGAAGGCGCTGACCCGCCGCTTGTACTCCTCCAGCTCGGTGTGCTTTTCGCCCATCTTCTTCTCCGTCAGGCTCACCCCGGAAACCTTGAGCAGGAGAAGGGTGAGCAACAGGGGGCCGATAACGGTTCGCCAGCCGCTCGGGGAGGAGCTGGCCACCAGGAATATGCCCCACCACATGAGGGTCTCGCCGAAGTAGTTGGGGTGCCGCGTGTAGCGCCACAACCCTCGATCCAGGATTTTGCCCTTGTTGGCCGGATCGGTCTTGAAGCGATAGAGCTGCTCGTCGCCAACCGCCTCGAAGAAGAATCCCGCGCACCACAGCAGAATGCCCAGACCGTCCAGAATTCCCAGCCCCATGGAGGCCGGGCCGCGCATGCCCACCTGCACCGGCAGGGAAACGACCCACATCACGGTGGCCTGGAGCAGAAAGACGGTCAGCAGGGAACGAAGATAAAAGCTGTCCGGATGACTGGCCCGCATGTCGGCGTAGCGCGGGTCTTCCGGCTTCCCTTTATTGCGCCGGGTCAGGTGGAAGGCCAGGCGCACGCCCCAAATGGTGACCAGAAGGGCGATGATGAGGCTCTGGGACAGGGGACCCTGGCTGGTAGCGAAGCTCAGCCAGGCGATGACCACGAAGCCGGGGCCCCAGAAGGAATCGACCACGGAGGCCTTGCCCGTGAGGAGATGCACGCACCAGGCGATGATCATCACCGCCATGGATGCGGCGAAATTCCAGGCGAAGAGCGCTGCGAGACTCATGATCCGTTGTCTCCTATGGGTTGAAGCCGTGTCGAGGGACGAAGCGGATCGAGGGCCGATCGGCCGCTTTGGCGGAGTCGGATGCCCTCGAGCACGGCCTGGTGTCTGGAGCGGGACAGGGGATAGGCCAGGACGATGAGGATGGCGCCGATTTGGCAGAGGCAGGGGACCAGGCAGTAAAGCACGCGCAGGGCCAGCTTGACCTCCTGGGATTGCTCCTGTCCGGGCTGATAGCCGAAAAAGTCGAGCAGGGGCAGGGCGAGGCCCAGGCCCACGGCGGAGGATCCCTTGCGGACCACGGACCAGACCCCGATGAATTGACCTTCCCGTCTCCTTCCGTGCAGGAGCTGGTCGTAATCGATGACGTCGGCCTGCATGGCCGCGGGCAGGGCCAGGGAGGCGCCGAACCCGGTCCCGGAAACCACGGTGAGCAGGGCATAGGGGAGGAGATCCCCAGGGCCGAGAAAAAAGACCCCGAGAAAGGCTCCGGTGTTCACGGCCATGGCCGCTATCCAGGCCCGTTTCTTGTCCCCGTGGCGGGAAATCCAGAGCCAGAGCGGCAGAAAGGCGATGCCCGAGCAGACGTAGAGGAGGATGAAGATCTCCGTCTGCCTGCCGCCCAGGACGTATTCCACGTAGTAGATAATGAGGGTCGCCGGCAGGTTGGCCCCGATCGCGGCGACGGCATAGGCTGCCAGAAGCACCAGGAAGGGTCGGTTGGACAGGGTTTCGCGCCAGGATATCCAGAAGCTCTTTCCCTGACCGGAGTGGGTCTGGTGGTCCGCTCCGGCCCGTTCCCGGATCCGAAGGGCGCACATCCAGCAGCAGATCAGGGTCAGGGGAATAAAGACCGCGGCGAAGACAGCGAACTTGATCCTCTGGTCCGCGGGGGATTCGGAAAGCGCGAGCCCCCGTTCGATGATCCAGGGGGTGCCGGCGGCAACAACGGTGCCGGCGATGGTCATGCCTTCCCGGAAGCTGAACAGAGCGGTTCGTTCGTCGTAGCTGAAAGTGATTTCCGGCCCGAGGGACTCCCAGGGCACGTCAACCACGGTCCAGGCCAGGGACAGCAGGAGGATGGACGCGGCGAACCACAGGGTCACCGCCGGCTGACCCCACTCTGGCGGGATGTACAGAGCGGCCAAACACGCACAAAGAGCCAGGGATCCCAGGGCGATATAGGGACGGCGGCGTCCAAAACGGGTGCGAGTGCGATCCGAGAGAGCGCCGATGAGGGGATCGCTGGCCGCATCCGCGAGCCGGGCCACGAGAATGAGCCCGCCCATCGCCGTCGCAGAAATGCCGATCACGTCGGTGTAGAACTTGGGGATGTACACGTAGAGGGGGATTCCCACGGCTGCGAGAACAAGGCCTGGGAGAGAATAGATGAGCTTGTCCGAGAGAAGGACATGACCGGCTGATTTTTCCATGGAAAATCCTCGAGCAGCCTGCTGAAAGAGTCCCTGTCGGCCGGGCCATGGGAAAATCACAGGTGCAGGACGCCTCAGAAGGAACAAGGATAACAATTGGTTATATGACTAAAAAAGTGAATGGCTGGGGACGATACCGCGATTGGAAGATT
>CAYFSD010000051.1:0-8457 GCA_964345705.1 uncultured Desulfohalobiaceae bacterium | reverse complement strand
CCCCCACGTGGCGAGCGTTAGAAAATCCAGAGTCGGAGCTGCATGAGGCAAAATATCCCGTGTCGGCTTACAGTTCGACAATGTGCTGAATAGTTACGTTTCCGAAAGGGGACTTTCCCTTCACCCTTTGTGTGAATACCAAGCTAGCGCAGACAGGGGAGAATGTATTTGATTCAGGTCAAACCCTTAGCCTCACCTTTCGGCAAGAGGTGTTGTCCCAAGATGAGGGCCGTGCTAGGATCAATTCACGTGTCCGGAATGCCTGCCTATCCGAACAAGGAGCCCGCCTATGCCGGATTGGGTCCCTGTTGCCCGTCCCGTCGCAGCGATGGCGCTGCTGTTTTTGATCCTTCTTTCCTGTCCCTGGAGCGGGGCTCGGGCGGTTGAGCCAAGCCAGGGCACGCGGTACTGCCTGGGCTGCCATGAGAGCCTGCATCCGGGGATTGTCTCCGATTGGCGCGACAGCCGTCATTCTCGGGTTACTCCGGCCGAGGCCCTGCAAAAGGACGAGCTCGAGCGGCGCGTGTCCGCGGAGAGGGTTCCGGAGGACCTTCGAGGCTCGCCCGTGGGGTGCGCGGAGTGCCATACCCTGAATCCGGGACAGCATCCGGACACCTTCGCCCACAACGGCAAAGAGGTGCACACGGTGGTTACCCCTGAGGACTGCGCCGTCTGTCATCCCCGGGAGCGGAAGCAGTACAGCCAGAGCAAGATGAGCCAGGCCCACGACAACCTCACGGAGAACGCGCTCTATCAGCAGCTCATCACCGCGGTGAACGGCGTGCCGCGGGTCGATGCGGACAAGGGCGTCATCGAGGAGCGCGATCCGGACCGCCTGTCCAACGAGGACGCCTGCCTTGCCTGTCACGGAACGAGGGTGGAGTATCAGGGCACAAAGAGGCGCTCCACCAAGCTGGGCCCGCAGGAGCTGCCGGTATACACCGGCTGGCCCAGCCAGGCCGTGGGGCGGATCAATCCCGACGGCAGCGAGGGAGCCTGCTCCTCCTGCCACACCAGGCACCGCTTCGCCATTGAGGTGGCCAGGCAGCCCCATACCTGCTCCAAGTGCCACAAGGGCCCGGATGTGCCCGCGTACAAGGTCTATGAGGTCAGCAAGCACGGGAACATCTTCGCCTCCTCCGGCTCAGAGTGGGACCTGGAGAGCGTCCCCTGGACTCCGGGCGAGGACTTCACCGCGCCGACCTGCGCCGGGTGTCACATGAGCCTGCTGACCAGCCCGCAGGGCACGGTCGTCGCCGAGCGGACCCATCGGCTGAACGACCGCCTGTCCGAGCGCATCTTCGGGCTGCCCTACGCCCATCCCCAGCCCCAGTCCCCGGACACCACGGTGATGGAGAACAAGGCCGGCCTGCCCCTGCCCACTGAGCTGAGCGGCGAGCCAGCCTCAGAATATCTCATCTCCGAGAAAGAGCAGAACAAGCGCCGCGAGCGCATGCAGTCCGTCTGCTCCGCGTGCCATAGCCAGCAGTGGATCCGGGGGCACTTCCAGAGGCTGGACCGAGCCGTGGAAACGAGCAACCAAATGATCCGGGGGGCTACCAAGATCATGGAGGCGGCCTGGGCCGAGGGGCTGGCTAAGGGGCCGGGCGAAGGCGGCAGCATCGCGGACGAGCCCCTGGAGCTCATGTGGCTGGAGCAGTGGCTCTTCTACGGCAATTCCGTGCGCTTCGCCTCGGCCATGCTGGGCGCGGACTACGGGGTCTTCGAGCGGGGCCGCTGGCACCTGCAGAAGAATCTGCGGGAGATGGCGGAAGAGCTCCGGCAGCTGCGCTCACAAGGGGAGTAGCAGGCCGCCACAAATATTCCAATTGCGGCGTTGCTTCAAAAAGCTCAAACTCTCACGTAGGCTTACTACGCTACGAGTTTAACCTTTTTTCGCGCCTTGCACTTGAAATTTTGGGGCGGCCTGCCTCAAAAGGACTTTTCCACAGAGTCCAAGGTGCCGCAGGACAAGGGGCTGTTCATTGGCGGTCTTGGTATGTTGATGGTTGGTGAGAAAGAAGGAACTCCGCAGGGTTGAATGCGCCGCTTTCTTGTATTCATGGCTTCCGCTTGGCGAAGGGCCAGGGCCGAGGCTCGGGGAAGGCGGCAAACCGTAAGAATAAGGAGTCCTCGGATATGAGGCAAGAGGAGAAGAGCAGAGACACGATCCGCTTCCACAGCCCCCTGGAGGGCGGGGAGCTGGTGGAGCACACCTTCGAGACCCGGGAGGACCCCCTCACCGGACACAAAAGCGTGCTCTGCAGCGCCCTGCAGGGCAAGGCGAGCCTCCTGTTCCCGGAGACGGACTGGGAATATCTGCGGCAGAGAGGGGAGGAAACGGTATCTTCCTGTTTTCTCTGTCCCGAGGACTGGCGGGATAAGGTCCCCCGCTACCCGGCGGATTTCTTGAGCGAGGGGATGCTGGAGCGCGAAGATGTCGCCCTGTTCCCCAACCTTTTTCCCATCGGGCCCTACCATGCGGTGGTGCGGGTCGGGGACAGGCACCTGCGGACCCTGGAGGAGATGCCCGCGGATCTACTGACCCGGGCCCTGGAGATCTCCGCGGAGTTCGTCCGGCGCTGCCGGGACTACGATCCCCGCATGCGCTACGCCACCATCAACGCCAACCACCTCTTCCCCGCGGGCGCGAGCCTGGTGCATCCCCATTTCCAGGTGGTGGCAAGCTCGACGCCCAGCACCCACCACGAGCAGCTGCTTCGGGCCAGCCGGGAGTATATGCAGCGCACCGGATCCTGCTACTGGGAGGATCTGGTCGCCAAAGAGGAGCAGTCCGGAGAGCGCTGGATCGGCCGAATCGGATCCAGCAGCTGGATCGCCGCCTATTCGCCCAAGGGGTACAACGAGGTCCAGGCTATACTGCCCGAGCGGCAGAGCCCGATGGAGTGGGGGCATGAGGAAAGCCGGGATTTGGCCCGGGGCATGGAGGCCGTGCTCACGCAGTATCATCGCATGGGGCTGTCCACTTTCAACTTCACCCTTTTCAGCGGTCCCCTGGGAGAGGACGCCCCGGAGTTCCGCTGCTTCCTGCGCCTGATGAACCGGCAGAACGTGGTGCCCCACCACCGCACGGACGACTACTTCTTCCAGAAGCTCATGGGCAACGAGCTCATTCTCACCCCGCCCGAGTCCCTGGCTTCCCGCATGCGCGAGGCCATGTTCCAGGGCTGAGGCGGTGATAATGGTTCATGGTGAACGGATTCAAGGGCTGCAGCCTTCTTGACAAGCCACTAGTATATGGCGTCGAACTTGCACTTGTCGATGCAGGTCATGCACTTGATGCATTGATCGCGGTCGATGCTCGCGGGCTCCTTTTTCTGCCAGGAGATCGCGCCCACGGGACAGGCCTTGTAGCACAGCCCGCAGCTGGTGCACTTTTCTTCATCCACAACGAATTCCAGCAACTCCGGGCATCTTTTGGCCGGACAGCGTTTTTCATAGACGTGGGCCTCGAATTCCTCCCGGAAGTGCTTCAAGGTGGAGAGGATGGGCATGGGCGCCGATTGCCCCAGTCCGCACAAGGAGGTCTCCATGATATAGTGGGAAAGGTGCTCCAGGTCGTCCAGATCCTTCTTTTCTCCGCGCCCCTCCTTGATCTTGTTCAGAAGGGCCAGGATCCTTTCTGTTCCTTCCCGGCAAGGCGGGCATTTGCCGCAGGACTCGTCGTGGGTGAATTCCATGAAGTAGTGGGCCATGTCCACCATGCAAGTGGCCTCGTCCATGACGATCATGGCCCCGGAACCCATGATGGCGTTCACTTTGTTGATCTCGTCGAAATCCACGGGCATATTCAGATAGTTTTCGGGAATGCATCCTCCGGAGGGCCCGCCCAGCTGGACCGCCTTGAACTTCTTCTTGTCCGGAATGCCTCCACCGATATCGAAGATGATCTTCTGCAGGGAGGTGCCCATGGGCACCTCCACCAGACCGATGTTCCGTACGTCCCCGGACAGGGCGAAGACCTTGGTCCCCTTGCTCTTCTCCGTTCCCACACCGGCGAACCAGTCTCCGCCATTGAGGAGTATCTGGGGAACGTTGGCAAAGGTTTCCACGTTGTTCAATAAGGTGGGTTTCTGGAAAAGCCCCTTGTCCGTGGATCTGGGGGGCCTGGGCCGAGGCATGCCTCGCTTGCCTTCAATGGAGTGCTGAAGCGCGGTGACTTCGCCGCAGACAAAGGCTCCCGCCCCCTGATATATCCTGATGTGGAAATCGAAGTCGCTGCCCAGGATGGTGTCTCCCAGAAGGCCGTATTCCATGGCCTGATCAATGGCTATGGACAGGCGGCGAATGGCCAAGGGGTATTCCGCTCGACAGTAGATGTAGCCCTGTCTGGATCCTATGGCCTTGGCAGCAATAATCATGCCTTCCAAGACGGCATGGGGGTCCGCCTCCATGATGCTGCGGTCCATGAAGGCTCCGGGATCGCCCTCGTCAGCGTTGCAGAGCACATATTTGATGTCCGCCTGGGCGTCCGCTCCGCCTTTCCATTTAATGTGGGCAGGGAATCCGGCTCCTCCCCGTCCCCTTAAGTTGGCTTTCTTGAGCTCCTCAATGATCTCGTAGGGGTCCATTTGCAGAATGGCCTTGGCCGCCCCCTTGTAGCCGTCCCTGGCTATGTACTGCTCTATGGATTCTACTTGGATATAATCCTTATTCCGCAGCACCCAGTGCAATTGATTGGAGAAAAAGGGAACCCTGTGCTGCTCGGGGATTATTTCCTTGGTTTCAGGGTCCTTGTAAAGCAAGCGTTGGACGAGGTTTTCCTTGATAAGATGCTGGTCCACTATCTCCGGGACATCCTGGGGGCTCAGCTGTTGGTAGAATATGTCCTGGGGCTGCACGACCAGGATGGGCCCTCTGCCACAGAGGCCGTTACATCCGGTTTCTACCACTTCCACTCTGTCCTGCAGCCCCTTGGACTGTATCTCCTGCAAAAGAGTGTCCCTTACTTCCAGACTGCCGGTGGTGTGACAGCCCAGGCCGCCACAGACCATCAGATAGGTCTTGTCCTGAAAATGCATCCTGGGGGCGTGCTCGTCCTGTATTCTTTGGAGGTCCTCTCCATGTAATTTGCTCATGGCGATTTTCCTTGAGGGTTGTGTGAGCTATTCATAATTTTGCAGGATATTCAATACCTTGTCCGGAGATACCTTGCCATATGTGTCCTTATTGATGAGCATGGCCGGAGCCAAGCCGCAAGCGCCCACGCAGCGCACAGTCTCCAGGGTGAATTGGCGGTCCGGGGTGGTTTCTCCGTCACTGAGGCCATAGACTTGCTCCAGGCGCCCCATTACTTCCTTGATGCCCTTAACGTGGCAGGCCGTGCCGGTGCAGGCCTTGATCACGTGTTTGCCCTTGGGCTTTAAGGAAAACAGGGAATAAAATGAGGCGACACCAAAGACGTTGCAGGCGGGCATGTTGAGCCCCCGGGCAATGTAGTCCATGAGCTCTCGGGGCAGCCAGCCCACAATATCCTGGCACTGGCGCAGCACCTGGGTTACCGCTCCCGGAAAGTCCTTGTTCTCCTCCAAGATGCTGTCAATCCGTGACCACATTTCTTCCGTGATGTCTTCGTGGTAGGGACGGAAATCAATCTGGGACATGGGGGTCTCTCCTGAGTCGATTGAAGCCTGGGGTCGAACCTAGGCCTTGCTCACCCGGACCGCACAAGACTTGAATTCGGGTATGCCGGCATCCGGATCCGTCTCCGGATTGGTCAGCACATTCGCGGCGGCCTCGGCGAAGTGGAAGGGGAGGAACACAGTGCCCGAAACCGCGGTCCTGGAGATCTGCAGCTTGGCCTGAATGGAGCCGCGCCTGGAGCTCACCCGGACCATCTCCCCGGACTGGAGCTCAAGCTTCCTGGCGTCTTCCGGGGCGATCTCCACCAGGCATTCTCTGGCCAGTTTGTTCAGCCCTTCTGATTTCCTGGTCATGGTTCCGGTATGATATTGGTACAGGATACGGCCCGTGGTCAGCCACAAGGGATACTCCGCATCCGGGACCTCGGCCGGTGGGGTGTGCTCCTGGGGTTGGATCTGCCCCAGGCCGCAGGTGAATTCCCCGCAGTGCAGAACAGGTGTCCCGGGATCCTCGATGCTGCAGCAGGGCCAGTGCAGGCCCTGCTGCTGGATGCGATCATGGGTGATCCCGGCATACTGCGGAGTCACGGCAGCGATTTCCAGCATGGTGTCCGCGGCGGTCCGGTGTTCCCAGGCCGCGCCCATCTTGTTCGCCAGGTCGTGGATGATCTCGCCGTCCGCGCGGCTGGAGCCCACAGGCTCGATCGCCTTTCGGACCAATTGCACGCGGCGTTCCGTGTTGGTGAAGCTGCCCTCCTTTTCCGCGAAGGAACAGGCCGGGAGCACCACATCCGCGTACTGCGCGGTTTCCGTGAGAAAGATGTCCTGGACTACCAGGAAATCCAGGCTGTCCAGGGCCTTTTTGATATGTTCGCTGTCCGCGTCCGAGAGAGCTGGGTTCTCGCCCACGATGTACATGCCCTTGAGCCGCCCTTCCAGGGCCTCGGGAAACATTTCCGTCACTTTCAGGCCGGCCTCTGCGGGGAGCGTGGATACGCCCCAAGCCTTTTGCATTGTCTCCCGGTGCTCTGCTTGGCCAACTGCCTGATAGCCGGGATAGACGTTGGGCAAGGCGCCCATATCGCAGGCTCCCTGGACGTTGTTCTGGCCTCTCAAGGGGTTGACGCCGGCGCCTTCCCGGCCCACGTGCCCGCAGATCATGGCCAGGTTGGCCAAGGACTTGACATTGTCCGTGCCGCGGACGTGCTGGGTAATGCCCATGGTGTACAGGATGCTGGCAGGATTGGCCCGGGCATAGAGCCGGGCGGCCTCGCGCAGTTTCTCCGGCTCGATCCCGGTGATCTGCTGGACGTATTCCGGAGTGTATCGGGCCACAACCTGTTTCAGCTCCTCGATCCCCAGAGTGCGCTGGTTGACAAAATCCTGATCCAGGAGCCCCTCTTCCAGGATGACCTGCATCATGCCGTTGAGCCAGGCTATGTCCGTGCCCGGGTTCTGTCTCAGCCACAGATGAGCATAGTCCACAAGGGCGATCCGCCTGGGATCCACAACGATGAGCTTGGCTCCGTGAACGGATACGGCGCGCTTGATCCTGGCGGAAAGCACGGGATGGCTTTCCGTGGTGTTGGAGCCGGTGACCAGAATGACCTCCGCCTTTTCAATGTCCTCAATGGGGTTGGTCATGGCTCCGCTGCCGAACACCTGGCCCAGGCCGGCCACTGAAGAGGAGTGGCAGAGCCTGGCGCAATGGTCGATATTGTTCGTGCCCAGCACCGCCCTGGAGAGCTTCTGCAGGAGATAGTTCTCCTCGTTGGTGATTCTGGCGGAGCTCAGAACACCGATGCCGTCCGGGGAATACTCCTCCTTGATTTGTGTGAGCCCGGAGACGCAGACCTGCAAAGCCTCTTCCCAATCGGCCTCCCGGAACCCGCCGTTTTCCTTGATCAGGGGCTTTTCCAGGCGCTCCCCGGAGTTGACGAACTCAAAGCCGAATCTGCCCTTGACGCACAGGCTGCCCCGGTTGGGCTGAACATCCTCCACACCCGTGACCTTGTGGATCCGGTTGTCCTTGACGTGCAAAAGCATCTGGCAGCCCACGCCACAGTAGGGACACGTGGTGCGCACCTTGGAGGTTTGCCAGGTTCTGGGCCGCATGCGGGCGTCCTTGGGCACCAGGGCCCCTGTGGGACAGAGCTGGACGCACTCTCCGCAGAACACACAGTCCGAATCCTTTAAAGGCCGGTCCCCGGCGGCCACGATCTTGCTGCTCTTGCCCCGATAGCCGATGCTGATGGCGTTGTTGAAGACGATCTCCTGGCAGCCCCTCACGCAGCGGCCGCACAGGATGCATTTGGAAAAGTCCCGCAGAATGAAGGGATTGACTGCTTCCATGTCATGGGGCGGGACCTGCTTGGAAAACTTGTTGCCGGGAGTCTGGTAGCGATAGGCCAGATCCTGGAGGGTGCACTCCCCGGTTGCGGGACACAGGAGGCAATCGTCGTGATTGCCCGAGGCCAGGAGAAGCTCGAGAGTCATTTTGCGGGAATCGATGACCCGCTTGGATTCGGTGTTCAGGACCATGCCCTTGCGGGCCGGGGCATGACAGGAGGTGAGAAGTCTGCCGGAATCTTCGTCCTCCACGACGCAGATCCTGCAGGCGGCGGATGCATCCAGGCCCTTGATGTGACACAAGGTGGGGATGAAAACGCCGTGGCGCTCGGCCACCTGCAAAATGGTTTCTCCATCCCGCAAGGACATGGTCTGCCCATTCATGGTCAGTGTCTGTTCTTCTGCCATAGATCGCTCCAATTGTTTCCCGCGCCTGATGAACCGGCAGAACGTGGTGCCCCATCACCGCACGGACAACTCCTTCTTCCACAAGCTCATGGGCAAC
>CAYFSD010000050.1:6512-8475 GCA_964345705.1 uncultured Desulfohalobiaceae bacterium | reverse complement strand
CATTCCCATAAGGAATGAAACCGACACCCCGAGCACAAGCGTATTCGTGCAAATTCGTGCCGATTCGTGGACAGAATTTGTTATTTCAGGTCATGGCGCAATAAAGCTGCTCATACCTTTTGGCCATGCCCTCGGCGGAATACTGCTCTCGAATAAGCTCCCTGCCCTTTTCAGCCAGCCTGGATCGAATCTCGGGCTCAAGAGCCGCCTTTTGCAATACATGAGCCAAGGCTGTGCTATCCCCGTTCGCAAAGAGTAGACCACTTGAGCCATGCTCGATCAGATCGGTGCATCCCGGGATATCGGAGCCGATCACCGGCACCTCCGCGGCCATGGCCTCCATGAGGCATCGGGGAATCCCCTCCAGCCTGGAGGGTAGGACAAAACAGTCAAAGCCGCGCAAAAATTCCAGCCTGTTCTCCCGGAACCCGAAAAAGCGCACCCTGTCCTGCACTCCAAGCTCCGCCGCCAAGGCCTCCAGCTCTAGTCTCTGTTCTCCGTCCCCCACAATCGCCGCCTGCCAGGCAACCCCGCTACCAAGCTTTGCCAGCGCGTGCAGCAGGACATCCAGGCCCTTTCTGGGAATAACCTGCCCGATATACCCGAATGTGAAATCATCATGCACACCTGATGGTTGCAGACCAGATGCAACGCTTTGCACGCTGTCGATTTCCGAGATATCGACCCCGTTCTGGATGAGGCGAAGATTTGTTTTTTCGTTATTTGTTATTTGGGGGTTCGTGGACATTCTGCGGCGGAGGGAATGGAGGACGCGATACCAGAAGGAGTTGGCGAGGGAGGCATACAAATCCGGGGACAAGGGCACCACCGCATCCATGAACGGGAAGAGTATGCGGTCCAGTTGCTCATAGAAGCGCAGCTTAAGGTCCACATTTGTGCTCCAGCCATGCGGAGTGGATATGGTTTGGCAGTTGGTGCCCTTGCTCGCGAGCAGGCCGATGAGGTCGGTCTTGTAGTAATGGGTGTGCAGGATGTGGATGTCGTTTTTCAGGATAAAGCGACGTAGCTGCCTGACAGCTGACAGATTGAACCGACCGTTCACCTGGAAAACATGGGTCCGGAAGCCGAGCTTGTCCGCCTCCTGGCACAAGGGCACCTCGAGGTCGGGGTCGTCCTTGATCGCGGCCACGAATGAGCGCACCTTGCCCGCACTGAGGTGCTTGATCAGGGCCAGTATCCACCGCTCCGCTCCGTAGAGCCCGGTGGGGCTGCCGAGTTGCATTACATTGATTCTATCCACGTATCCTCTCGAAAAAATTTTTTATCCACGAATTCGGGCATCTACTAAGAAGACTTTTATCCACGAATCTGCACGAATCTGCACGAATATTTTGCTTGTGCTGATCGCACAAGCAAAAGGTGAATCTTTACCAGAACCAAAATTGAGAAGAACAGCTATCTTTATATCGCAACAGGCGATGTAATTTCCTGCAGGCAAAATATACATGCATAATTATTCGTGAGCGTTCGTGTAATTCGTGGACAGGAAGTGTCTTTTCCACAAATCTGCACGAATTTGTTTCCTTTGCGTTGGGAGCGCAAAGGAGAATTTGAAGAAGGGGTTACCTGACAAAACGTTTCCATTGGAGCTTTTCCTGATGGCCGAAATTGACGAGGACTCCTACTGGACACTGTGTTGCTTTGAGGTAATTGAGCAGCTGAGCCTCTTCCTTGGAAGCCATATGATCCAACGCTTTGACTTCGACAATGACGTGGCTATAGCACACGAAATCCGCAAAGAACTCTTTCTGTAATGGTCTATCTTTATAATAGATTTTGATTTGACTTTCGGCAGTATAAGGAATTGACTCCTCCTGGAGCTCTATCTCCAAAGCTTCTTGATAGACAGATTCCAGAAATCCTGGCCCTAGCGTGTTGTATACAGTGAATGCAGCACCGACTATATTGTAGACCTCATCCTTATACTCCATACCTGCTCCAC
>CAYFSD010000050.1:0-6412 GCA_964345705.1 uncultured Desulfohalobiaceae bacterium | reverse complement strand
AGAAGCGGATGTCGGTATGCTGGGCCCGGCCCAGGGGATCCGGGGCGTCGCTGGAGGCATATTTGGGGAAGACCGCCTCCAGGGGGGTGTACCCTTTCAGGGCCTCCCGGAAGCCCTTTGCGTAGAGCCGGTCTCGATCCGCAGGGCTCAGCCAGGCCAGATCCTGGTAAAAGGCCTGGCCGTCCGAGACAGCCAGGTTCTGCAAATAGGTCTTGAGGCGAAGATGGCGGGGCAGCTTGCTGGATCCCGGGTAGACCCCTCCCAGCGACCCGAAGGCAAGGCTGCGAAACCACGTGGGCAGAGCCTGACGCACTCGGGACTCGAGCAGATGCGGCCGGTAGCGAAAGGTATATCCCCCGAAGCTCTCGTCTCCCCCATCTCCGGAAAGGGCCACGGTGACGTTCTGCCTGGCCATTTGGCAGACGTACCAGGTGGGCAGGGCGCTGGAGTCGGCGAAGGGCTCGTCGAAGTGCCAGGCGATGGCCTCCAGGACCTCGGCCGCCCTGGGCTCGACCGCGAATTCGCGATGGTCCGTGCCCAAATGCTCGGCGCTTTGCCTGGCTATGGGGGCCTCGTCATGCTCTTTCGCGCTGAAGCCGATGGTATTGGTCAGAACCGGGCGCCCCATGGTCCGAGCCATGGAGGCCACCACCAGGTTGGAATCGATCCCCCCGGAAAGAAACGCCCCCAAGGGCACCTCGCTCATGAGCCTGTCCGCCACCGCCCGGTCCAAAAGCTCCTGAAACCGCTCCGTGGCCTGGTCCGCATCCATCTCTCCAGTCTCGGCGAAGGAGAGCGACCAGTAGGAAAAAACGCTCGGTCCCCGCTCATCCGCAAGCAGGCCCTGTCCTGGCTCCAGCTTGTGCACGTCGCGGAAGATGGTCAGAGGGGAGGGGACATAGCCGAAGCTGAAATAGCAGTCCAGGGCCCTGGGCTCCAGGGCCCGATCGGACCAGCCTCCGGCGAGCAGGGCCTTGATTTCGGAAGCAAAGGCCAAATTCCGGCCATCCCAGGTGTAGTACAGCGGCTTCTTGCCCACCCGGTCCCTGGCCAGAAGCACCCTGCCGCGCTCCCGGTCCCAGAGGGCAATGGCGAACATGCCCTGCAAATGTTCCAGGCAGTCCGCGCCCCACTTCTGGTAGGCGCCCAGGATGACCTCGGTGTCGCTGCTCGTGCGGAAGGTCTGCCCCAAGCCCTCCAGCTCCCGCTTGAGGTCCTGGAAATTATAGATTTCCCCGTTAAAGACCACAGCCAGACCGCCGTCCAGGGAAACCATGGGCTGCTGCCCGCTGGAAAGATCGATGATGGAAAGTCTGCGATGCCCCAGGGCGGCTTTTTCGTCCGCGTACACACCCTCCTCGTCCGGGCCGCGATGGGCCAGAACCCCGGCCATCTCCCGCACCCGACTGCGAGCGGTAGACGGGTCATGACCCTGAAAGGAGATGAATCCGGTGATGCCGCACATTTTGTGAATTCGTTATTCGTTATTGGTTATTTGCGCAAAGACACTTGCTGAGAAAAGCGGATTCACATGAAAATCATGAAGAGAAGACCTGTTTATCCACGAATCTCACGAATCGGCACGAATCTTTTCCTTGTCCTTATCGCACAAGGAAAATGGCAATTCAAGGATAAGACATGGAGAATAATATATTTTCTAAACAAAAAGGATGAACTTATGTGCTCTGCGATAAGCAGAGTGAATAAGTTCATCTCTTCATTCGTGATTATTCGTGTAAATTCGTGGAGTCGTTGGATTCCAGGAATGAATGCTAGGAAAATGTCTTGATGATTCTGGCGGGATTGCCACCCACCACTGTGTTGGCGGGCACGGGCTCGGTCACCACGCTGCCCGCCCCGACCAGGGCGCCATGGGCCACACTGGCCAAAATTACGGCCCCTTCCCCGACCCACGCATCCGGGCCTATGTCCACGGGCTCCATCCGCTCCCTGTCCATGGGGCCCCACGTCCCATCCGACCGGCGCTGGTGCACGTGCTTCCCGCTGGGAACGCTGACCCGGCTGCCCAGAACGCTTCCGCTGCGGATCCGCGCACTGCCCAGGATGGTGTAGTTCCCCAGATAGGCCTGGGCCTCGACAACCGCCTCTCTGTGGCAGATCAGGGAGCCGAATCCGATATGGCAGCTCAGACTGCACTGCTTCAAGGTAAAGGAGTAAAAGGCCCGCCGCAGGAACACGCCAGGCATACCGGGCAGAAGGGCAAAGACGTGGGTCCAGAGCTGAAAGATCGCCTCGCTATCACGCAGCAGATGCGTATCCAGCAGGCAGGTCCAGGCAAATGGGGCCGCCGCGACACGGGCGAGGGTGTTGAAGAGGCTCTTCAGTCTGCTGCGCATGGTTTCCCCGTGGGGCTGCACGGTCCAATTCCGGTTTTGTGCCGGAGGTGGCAATCCGCCTGATCAGTCCTTCAGCTCCCCGCTCCGTTCGCGCCTTGCTGTGCGCTCGTACAGGGCCCGGTATCCCTGGAGCATGGCCTGAAAGCTAAAAAGACGCTCGTATCTCGCCTGCCCAGCTTGCGCAAATCTGGTGCTTTTCTCCGGATCGCGAGCCGCCTCGCAGATCGCTCCCGCCATGTTGGCCCTGTCCTCTGAGGGCACCACCCATCCCGTGCCATCCGACTCCACCACCTCGGGATTCCCTCCCACGTCGGTCACAAGGCAGGGTATGCCCTGCGCCATGGCCTCGAGAAGGGCCATGGAGGTCCCCTCGCTCAAGCTGGGAAGCACAAACAGATCCAGGGTCTGCACCAGCTTCTGGGCATCGTCCCTGTATCCGGTCAGGACCACGACCTGCTCCAATCCAAGCTCGCGGATCCTAGCGCGCACCCGGTCCATGTCCGGACCGTCGCCCACAAGGAGCGCCTTGGCCTCGTAGCCGCTTTCGCGCACTTCCCGGAGACTGTCCAGTAGCAGGGGGAGATTCTTGATGGGGTCGAAACGCCCCACTGTGCCCAGGACCCAATCCGTCTGCGACAGCCCCAACTCAGCGCGCAGTGCGGCGATTTCCCGCGCGCTGGCAGGGGGCGGCTTGGACGCGCCATTGGGCACAACGCTGATTCTGCCCGGAGCGAGCCCCTCGTAGGCCGCGAGCCGCTGCTTGATATCGCGGGATACGGCGACAATATCATGCGTGAGGGGCTGCAGAAGGCAGCGATTCACCAGCACCCGCTTGTTTTTTTTCACTTCCGGATAATGGCGACCGTGCTCCTCGAACAGCAGTCCGGGACCCGGACGGAACAGTCTGGAAAGGGCAGCGTAGAACCAGGGAGTGTATTGGTGGGCGTGCCATACGTCGATACGCTCTCTCCCGGCCAGGCGGGCCAGTAGCCAGGGAATGCGCAGATCGAGCCCGGGCTGCCGGTAGAGGCAGTGCACAGGAACTCCCTTGTCCCGAAGCGTCTGGGCCCAGAGGCCGGGCTCGTCCAGACACACGAGGCTCATCTCGTATTCGCCTGCCAGGGCCAGAGCCATATCCGCGGCAAGGCGTTCCGCTCCTCCGGGATTGAGGCTGTGCACCACATAGGCGATTCTCGGCGTCCTTTCCTGCATGGTCTGTTCAGGAGCCTTCACTGATGCCCTGATTCCATATCGCGATCCGGGGCCGCTCCGCGATTCCAGAGGTCCCCGTCGCGCATCAGCTCCCGCAGGGGGGCAAGTTGTGCCTCCCAGGAGTAGTCCCGCTCCATTCTTTCCCGAGCGCTCTGTCCGAGTGTTCCCGCTTTACTCGGGTCTTTCCAGACTCCTGCCACTGCAGCGGCAAACTCCTTGGGATGGGCCCGGGCAACCAAGAGGTCCCGGCCAGGCTTGGCAGCAATCCCCTCAAAAGCCTGGTCCGTTGCGACAACAGGCTTGCCCATGGCCATGGCCTCCAGGACCTTGTTCTGGATCCCCCTGGCGACCCGGATCGGCGCCACCGAGATATCCATGTGCTGAATGTAGGGCCTCACATCCTCCACTCGTCCCGTAACCTCCACTCCCTCGATACTGCTGAGCCTGCGGACATTTTGCACAGGCCTGGCCCCAACCACATGGAAGCGGACCTGTCGGATCAATTCCTTCAACTCCGGCAACACCTCGTGCACAAACCATGTCACTGCATCTATATTGGGAAAGTAGTCCATCTGACCGCAGAAAACGAGACGGCATTCCCTTAAGCTCTGGGATGAATTCTCCAGATCCTGAGCTAGCGAGTAGTAGCCCAGATCCACCCCATTGCCCATGGCTCTGATTTTGTCGGGTTCATGCGACCTGGAACGAAGCTGATCTGCTTCAGCCTCGGAGACAACAGCAGTAGCCGGAAATGAGCTGAGAATGGTGTCCTCGTAAAGCCGGAGCCTTTTGTTTTCCAGACGATAGATCAGGGACTTGAATCCGGCATGATTCTGGGCGTACAGGGCCCACTTCTCGGAATCCACATCCACGAGATCCATTACTATGACCGGGTTCTTCGAAGACTGCCGACCTCTTTGAGTCGCTGCAGGGGCTGCTAATTGGTCGGCCACCTCAGATTGGCGGGGACTAAGACTTTTTCCCCCTGAAACTGTCTGATTCCGGCTGGAGGGATTATCGTGATCTCGAGGCCGGGAATTGGTGAGCTGGGCCTGAAAAACATATTCCGCCATAGGCGCACAGAAACACAGAACAGCCTGCACCGGATATTCCGCCAGCACCTTCTCCACATGGCGCTGGGCTGAGGAGCTGTAAAAGGCGGCTACACTGAGGGGCTTGCCCTGAAACAATGCCTTGGCCAGGGCCGCCTTGCGCCTGAGCCCGCCAAGGGGAAAGATCCGGCAGGTTTCGCATAGCTCCTCTAGGGCCCGAACATGGCTTGCTTTGACCGGCTCTTCGGAAAAGGTGCAGAGGTGGATCTTCCAGCCCTGCCTGGCCAAAAACTTGAGTTCATTATAGGAGCGGATCTTGTCTCCTTTGTCCGGGGGATAGGGAATGCGGTGCACAAGCATGAGCAGATGACCAGGTGATGTAAGCATGATGCGACCTCAAGGTGTTGTGATTCACGAAGTTGCAAGAATGAGCACGAATAAAGGATTGAATTTTGAATATGGATCCTGCTTAACTAATGAAATCCTACCAAGCAGGGTACTGCGTGCATTTCACGGGACAGGTCGCACGGAAGATACGTTCATCCCTTTCGGCAAAAACTCCTGTTCATGGTGACAGTCAGGGCAAATCATCCTTATCCTTGGGCGATGAGCCCAAGGATAGTATGTGACAACTCGTACAGATTGGTGAAAATTCGTGGATTAAAAATCTTCTTCCGGAAGAGCCGATGTTATAAAGCGATATATTTGCGAATCCTGGAGCCACAAAAGGTGGACACCGGCACAGGCATGTTCCGGATCATCCTCTCGGCCAAAGCCCTTGCTTTTCCGGATTGGCCGAATCCGATCTCAGTCCCCTCTGGAACGTCTTTGCCCGACCCCAACGCCCACTGCACCCAGAACAGGGGATATGGCTCAGCCCCCCACTGGGACTTGAACTTGTATGTCCCCTCTTCCGGAGCGGAACGCCCGAAATCGAAGACCTCGTACCCGTTGTCCGCTGCATATTCCAGAAAGCTCCAGTAAAGGAGCATATTGGGATTGAAGTGATTGAAGCGCCTCAGGGACGAAGCCCAAGGGATGGACACGGTTCTTTTGTGACAGAGAATGATCCCGCAGGCAGCGGGTGAGCCATCCGGCAGAAAGACGACACCGCAAATCGCCCGGGAACCGTAGTGCTTGAGGATCGCCTGAATCCAGGTCTTGCTGTGGACCGGAGAGCCGAGATCCCGCATGTTCTCCGCAAAAACGACATAGAACGTGTGCAGAAGCTCTTGCCCTCCAAACTTGACGTACAACCCGTCGCGCATGGGTTTCCTGACCTGGCTCCGAAGCTTGGCCTTGAACGTGGCAAGGAGCTTCTCCGAGCCCTCCGGAAGCGCAAGGAGCAGGCGGACTTTTCCGTGAGGAGGGACGTTCGCCGTTGACTGCGAGGAATCCGAGCCCGGCTCCTGGGACAAGGCCGTCCCGCTTCGGACCTCGAGCTTTTTGAAGCCGCGTTCGAAAGCGAGGTCCAAGGCATTGAAAAGAAGACTCTTGCGGATTGACGCGTTGTCCGCAAGCACACCTGCCGCATCACAGTAAGGTAGAGAGACCAGCCGGTTGTGAATGCCTAATGGCAAACCAAGATGAACCAGAGGGAGAATTCCACAGATTCGGCCCTCCTTTTCAGCAAGAAAATACTCGCCAGAAAATTTGTACGCCTCTTCCACAGCCCGCTTCCAGGAATACAGATGATAGGCAAGACCCTGCGCATGGGCGAGCACGTATTCATCCCAGCGCATCTGATCCCGGTCATCTGCCAAACGTATAGTCACACCGCCCGTATTGGCT
>CAYFSD010000049.1:5474-8501 GCA_964345705.1 uncultured Desulfohalobiaceae bacterium | reverse complement strand
TAGAAAATCCAGAGCCGAAGGTGCACGATGAGAAAATGCCCCGTGAAGGATTACACCACTCCAATACCTCAACGATCACGGGCACGAGCACGGGGTTTTTGAATCGGCTGGCCTTCGGATCTGCTCCTTTTTTCGCCCGGGACTTTGTGTTGTCCGGGATCCGGGATCACACAGGGAAAAAACGGGCGAATGCCGGGCAGGGGACCTGTTCAGAGCCGATGGCCAGTCGATTCAAAAACCCCGTGCCCGTGGTCGGATCAATGTGGTGAATCGTTGCATTTCATGGACTGGGCACCCCAAATCCAGCAACCTCCAAGGAGCCGCATGCCCCCCGGAAACAATCCGTTCCTGCGCAGCCCGGCCTTCGTCCAGTCCGTCCTTTTGGCCGGCATCTTCCTCTTCATCTTCCTTCCCCGCCTCGTTCCGGCGCCCTTTCTGGCCGCCATCGAGGCGGAGTTCGAGGTGAGCCACGCCGAGGCCGGGATGATCTTTTTCTATCTCGCCGTGGGCTACGGCGCGGGGCTCCTTGTCTCCGGCTTCGCGGCGAAACGCCTCACCCACCGCGGGACCCTCCTGCTCTCCGTTTTCGGCGCCGCCACGGTCATGCTCGGGGTGAGCCTGACGGAGCACTTCCTGCTGCTCAAGCTGCTGCTCGGCCTGGCCAGCGGATTTTGCGGCCTCTACGTCCCCTCGGGGATCTCCACCCTGACCTCGGTGGTGCCCCAAGAGCACTGGGGCAAGGGCCTCGGGGTGCACGAGCTCGCCCCCAACTCCAGCTTCTTCCTGGCCCCGCTCATCGCCGCGATGGTGGAGGGGGTGCTCTCCTGGCGGGGGGTGTACGCCTGCCTCGGGGCAGGGGCCCTGCTCATGGGCGCCCTTTTCTGCGCCGCGGGCCGCGGAGGGGACTTCCCCGGAGAGGCCCCGCATCCGGGGCTGGCCCGCCGCCTTCTGGCCCAGCCCCGCTTCTGGATCCTGGTCGCGCTCTTCGCCGCGGCCGCCAGCGTTGCCTTCGGCAGCTACAGCATGCTCCCCTTGTATCTGGTCAGCGAGCACGGAATGAGCCAGGGCTTCGCCAACCGGCTCATCTCCTTCTCCCGCATCCCCTGCCTGGCCGTTGTCCTGGCCTCCGGGGCCGTCCTGGACCGCATCGGGGTGCGGGCCACTGTCGGCGCCGCCCTCCTCGGCGCGGGCACGCTGACCCTGCTCATCGGCCTTTTGCAGGGCCCCGCGCTTCAAGCCGCCGTCTTCCTCCAGCCCATCACCGTGGTGGCCTGTTTTCCGGCCGCTTTTACCGCCATCTCCACCTGCTTCTCCCCCCGGGAGCGCAACCTGGCCATCTCCCTCATCATCCCCCTGGCCACGGCCCTGGGAACAGGTGTGCTCCCGGCAGCCCTGGGCTGGCTCGCGGATCTGGGCGCATTCCCCCTCGGCTTCCTCCTGCAAGGGGTCCTGGTCCTGGCCGCGGTCCCGGCGGTCCTCCGGCTGGATCTCACCCGGTGCGAGGCCGCCGAGAGCGCCTGACACCCTCTTGTCTTCAGGGCCCCTTTCGGGCATCGCCAGCCGTTTCCGCCCTTTCGGCGGCCCAAGTCATCTTGACTTTTGGCCAGGAAGCATTACATTGTGGAACGACTCCACAGGGATCCCTCCTTCGAGCTTCACACCACATGCCAAAGAACCCGATTCCTCCAACAGCCAACAAGGGCTAGAACATACAATGGGCACCATCGCGCTGAAGGACGCCACGCTGATCCCCGTCGCCGGGGAGCGCATCGAGCGGGGCACTCTAATCATCGAGGGGGACACGATCGCGGCCGCGGGGCCCTCTTCCGAAGTAACCGTTCCCCAGGGAGCCGAGGTCGTGGACTGCGCGGGCAAGCACATCCTGCCCGGGCTCATCGACGCCCACGTCCATCTGGACCTGCACGGGATGTCGGACACCTCCCACGAATCCCTGGTAGAGGACAAGCTGCGCGCCATCCGGGCCTCCGTGGAGATGGCCAACACCCTGCGCTCCGGGGTCACCACGGTGCGCAACGCGGGCTCGACCAACTATATCGACGTCGCGGTGAAGAAGGCCGTGGAGCAGGGGTTTTCCGTCGGGCCGCGCATCCTGGCCAGCGGGCGCATCATCTGCATGCTCACCGCGGGGAACGAATACTTTCCCGGTCTGTACCGCGAGGCGGACGGAGTGGACGAGAACCGCCGAGCCGCGCGGGAACAGCTCAAGGAAGGGGCGGACTACCTCAAGGTCATGGCCACCGGGGCGATTATGAACCCCGGCGGGGTCCCCGGGGTGCCGCACCTGAACGTGGAGGAGATCGAGGCCGTGGTGGAGGAGGCCACGAAGTACGGGACCCATACCGCGGCCCACGCCCACGGGGCGGAGGGGATCAAGAACGCGATCCGCGCCGGGGTACGGACCATCGAGCACGGCACTCTGGCGGACGACGAGGCCCTGACCATGATGGCGGACAGAGGCATCTACCTCACCTCCACCCTGAGCTCGAACTTCTGGATGCTCTCCGCCTCCCGCGGAAACGGGATCCCCCAGTTCATGCTGGAAAAGGCCCAGGAGATCTCGCGCATCCGCAGGGAGACCCTGAGCCGGGCCATCGCCATGGGCGTGCCCGTGGTGATGGGTACGGACGCGGGGACTCCGGACAATTTCCATGGCAAGAACGCCATGGAGCTGGTACGCTACGTCCAGGAGGGCCTGATGTCGGAAATGGAGGCCATCCGGGCCTCAACTCAAACCGCTGCCCAGGCCCTGGACCAGGGAGACCGCATCGGCACCCTGGAGCCGGGAAAACAGGCCGATCTCCTGGTCCTGGAGACCGATCCGCTCCGGGACATCGAATGCCTGGTCCGGCTGGAGAGCTTCGCCGCCATCTTCAAGGCGGGCCGCATGGTCCAGGGAAAGGTCGACACCTCTCAGTGGAGCGCGGACTCTCCGCTGGGCCCGGCCTGATGCCTCATCCAGCTCCACGAGACGCTGCAGACGCGCTCCGCCTCAAGGTCAGTTGATGC
>CAYFSD010000049.1:0-5374 GCA_964345705.1 uncultured Desulfohalobiaceae bacterium | reverse complement strand
ACAGGAGCGCCCTATGGCAGCGGCACGAGTTCTTTTCCTCTGCGATGCCAGCGATGTCGACATCGTGGAGAAGAGCTTCGCCAACAATTCCGAATACGAGCCCATCGTGGAGACCACGGAACGGGTGCTGGACTACGGCGTCCGCGCCTATCTGGAACGGACCATCGAGCTGATCACCAAGTATCCCACCATGTACGACGGCATCGTGGGAACGCACGACTCCTCCGCGGTCTTCGCCTCCATCATCGCGGAAAAGACGAACATGCGCTTCGCCGGGGTCCAGAGCACCATCAACTGCCAGAACAAATACATCAGCCGCAGGATCCAGAGACGGTGCGTCCCGGAGCACACCCCGGATTTCTGCCTGGCCCTGGACTATCTGCGCAATCCCTCCCGCCTGAGGACGCCCTTCTTCATCAAGCCGGTGCGGGGCAACATCTCCTTCGCGGCGCACACCATCCGCGACCCGGACGAGCTGAACCACTACACCTGCAGGGAGAGCCTGGACATCGCGCGCAGCAACCAGTACTTCCTGGACGCCCTGTCCGTGGACCCGGACCTGATCGATCCGCTCAACGTTTTGACCTGCAACAGCTTCCTCTGCGAGGATCTCATCGACGGGGACCAGGTCACGGTGGACGGGTACATCGTGGACGGACGGGTGGAGACCTTCGGCATGACCGGGGCGGTCTTTCTGCCCGAGACCAACTCCTTCAGCCACCACGTCTTTCCCTGCTCCTTCGATCCCGAGCTGACCCGGCACATCGAGGAGACCATCCAGAAGGTCATCCCCCAGCTCGGCCTGAACAACAGCTTCTTCAACGTGGAGCTGCGCGTGAACCAGGCCACGGGCAACTTCTTCATCCTGGAGGTGAACAGCCGCATCGCCTTTCAGTTCGCCAAGACCATCGAGTCCGTCACCGGATACGATCCCCTGCACCTGATCTGCGACGTGGCCACGGGCAATCCCCCGCAGTACCGGACGAACCAGGGAATGACCTATCCCCTCTGCTTCAATTTCGAGCTGCATTCCCTGACGGACCGCTGGATCCTCCGGACCCCGACCCAAAGCGACTTCGAGGAGCTGCGCATCCGCTTCCCGGAGGTGCACATCCGCAACCTCGTCCAGGAGAACGCCTTCCTCTCCGATTACAAGCACAATCCCGAGAGCTACCGCTACTGCATCCTGGACATCCCGGGCAACTCCGAAGAGGAGATCATGGACAAGCACGAGCAGGTGGTCTCCATACTCAACTACGAATTCGCCGAGGCCCACGAAACCGTATGATCCGGGTCCCCCGCGGAAGGGGGCCGCACAAGGCAAACGGGAGCGCCTATGGGCTACGACCGCCAGCGACTGAAGCAGATCCTGCTGGACCGCTCCTTCCAGCAGAGCGATCGGGCGGAGTTCCGCCTCGCCTCCGGCAACTGGAGCCATTTCTACTTCAACTGCAAGCGGACCACCATGGACCCCGAGGGCGCCCGCCTGGTGGGAGAAGCCGTCTTCGAGGCCGTGCGGGACCGCGGCATTGACGGAGTGGGCGGCCTGACCCTGGGGGCGGATCCCATGGCCGCGGCCACCATGCACGTGGCCTGGGACCACGGCCAGCGCATCAAGCAGTTCGTGGTCCGCAAGCAGCTCAAGGATCACGGGTCCATCAAGTGGATCGAGGGCAACGTGACACCGGGAGAGAGCGTGATCATCCTCGAGGACGTGGTCACCACCGGGGGCTCCACCATCCAGGCCATTGAGCGGGCCCGCGAGGACGGCCTCAATGTGAGCGGCGTGGTCATCCTCGTGGACCGCGAGGAGGAGGGGGGCGCCGACCTCATCCGCGAGCACGATCCCGGCCCGGTGCAGGCCCTGTTCACCCGCTCCGAGCTCATGGGGGCCTAAAAGGGCGCGCTTTCTTGCCAAGTCCCCGCAAGTACGGGACAATGCTCACATGGCTGACAGCATCCGGAGCGCCCACGCCCCCCTGTCGCGACTACGGCTCTTTCTGGCCCTTTCCCGCACCCTGCACGGGAGCCTGGACATGGCCGCGCCCTTCGCGGCCGCCCTGCTCTGGCTGGGCGGGCTCCCCTCCCTCGCTGTGGGGCTCGTCGGTGCGGTAACCGTCTTTGCCGGGTACACCTCGGTGTACGCCCTGAACGATCTCGTGGGCTATCGCCTGGACCGGGACAAGCTGCGCCTGCAATTCGGCGGAGACGCCCCGGACCTGTCCTACCTCGACGCAGCGCTCATGCGCCATCCCCTGGCCCAGGGAGCCCTCTCCTTCGGGGAGTCCCTGGCCTGGACCCTTTTCTGGTTCCTCCTGGCCCTAATAGGGGCCTGGATCCTCAATCCACTGTGCGTGGCCATCTTCCTCGGCGCGGTCCTGCTGGAGATCCTCTACTGCCTGCTGTTCCGGGTGACCCCTTTGCGGGCCCTGGTCAACGGAGCGGTCAAGACCGCAGGTCCCCTGGCAGGCGTCCTGGCCGTGGACCCTTCGCCCTCGCCCGCCTATCTCGGCCTTCTCCTCGGATGCTTTCTGCTCTGGGAGGTGGGGGGACAGAACATCCCCGCGGACTGGACCGATCTGGACACGGACAGGACCCTCGCGGCCAGGACCATTCCCGTGGTCTTCGGGGAACGGGCCGCCGCCATGATCAGCCTGGCCACCCTCGCGGCGGCCTTTTCCGCAAGCTTCCCGCTCCTCGTCCTCTCCCCGCTCAAGGCCCCCTGGTGGCTGCTAGCCCTGCTCGCGGGGGTCGGCGTATTCCTTCTCCTTCTTCCGGCCGCTCGGCTCGCGCTCCATTGCGGCCTGCGGGACGCGGCTCACTTGTTCAACCGGGCCAGCCTCTGGCCCCTGAGCCTCCTGGCACTGGTGCTGCTGGCCATCCTGGCGCAGGGATAGTAGGCCGCCCCAAATCTTCCAATTGCTGCGTTGCTTCAAAAAGCTCAAACTCTCACGTAGGCTCACTACGCTGCGAGTTTAAACTGTTTTCGCGCCTTGCACTTGAAATTTTGGGGGCGGCCTCCCTGAAAAGGGATTTTTCAACAGACTGATAGATCTGCAATGGCAAACCCAAAAAAGGAAGGCCTTATGAACGACGAGGAAAAGCGCATCACCCAAGAGGAGCTCAAGGCCCGGGATGGCAGCGAGGGGACCGCGTACATCTGCTACCGGGGCCGGATCATCGATGTGAGCGGGAGCAAGCTCTGGAAGGGCGGCAGGCACATGAACCGCCACACCGCGGGAGCCGATCTCACCCAGGAGCTGCAGAGCGCACCGCACGGGGAGGAAGTCCTGGACCGCTATCCCCAGGTGGGCTCCCTGGAGGGCACATCCGCATCCGAACAGACCCGACCGGAGGACAAAAAAGAAGGCATGCCCGCCCTGGTGCGGCGCTTTCCCTTCCTGCAGCGCCATCCCCACCCCATGACCGTGCACTTCCCCCTGGTCTTCGCCATGGTCGCGCCGCTGTTCCTCATCCTGCGGCTGATCACGGGGTACGCGCCCTTCGGGGAGACGGTCCTGCACTGCCTCGGGGCCGGGATCCTCTTCACTCCGGTGGCCATCCTCACCGGGCTCTACACCTGGTGGCTGAACTTCATGATGCAGCGGGTACGGCAAGTGACGTACAAGCTGGCCATGACCCCGCTGCTCTTCCTCCTGTTCCTGGTCACCTTCCTCTGGCGTCTGGCCAGCCCGGAGCTGCTCGCCGCCCCGAGCGGCGGGGCCGCCCTCTTCGTTCTGCTGGTCCTCGCCCTTGCCCCGCTGGCGGGCCTGATCGGGTGGTTTGGGGCGTCCATGACCTTTCCCCTGGAATAGAGGAGCGATAGAAAATCCAGAACCTGCGCTTCAAAGTGAAAAAATTGCCCGCGAAGAAATTCTTTATGCTCATTTCATGGACGCGACACGGAGAGGACAACCGCTCTCCCTCACTGTGCCTTGCGGGCCAGATGGGCCGCTGCCGCGCCGTTTCCCAGCAGGCGGTACTGCGCTTCCCCAAAGCCCATATCCCGGAAGAACCGGGCCAGCTCTCCGGCCACGGGGAACATGCGGATGGTCTGGGCCAGCCGCAGATAAGCCGTTCCGTTGCCCGCCACCAGCCGCCCCAGAAGGGGCATGGCGGTGAAGGAATACAGGTCGTACAGGACCCGGAACACGGGGTTCACCGGACGGGAGAACTCCAGGCACATGAGCCTGCCCCCGGGCCGCAGCACCCGATGGATCTCCCGCACCGCCGCGGCAGGGTCCGCGAGGTTCCGGATCCCGAAGCCGAGGAGCACCGCGTCCAGGGACTCCTCCTGGAAGGGCAGGCGCTCCGCGTCCCCCTGGATCCAGCAAAGGCCCCGATTGGCCGCGTCGCCCTTCTTTCGTCCCTCCCGGAGCATGGGCAGGGTGAAGTCGCACACCGCGAAGAGCCCCTCGCCCCCGGCCGCATCGCGGGCCAGGCGGGCCAGATCCCCCGTCCCGCCGCAGAGATCCGCCACCCGCTCCCCCGGACGGATCCCGGCCAGCTCCACCGCCCGCCGTTTCCAGAGACGGTGCATCCCCAGGCTGAGCAGGGTGTTCATCCGGTCGTAACACTGGGCCACCTCCGAGAAGTGCCGCCGCACCCGCTCCGGCTTGCGGGAGGGGTCCATCCGTTCCGGGCCGAAGCTGGCCCACCTTGTTCCCTCGTCCCCCGTCTCGAGCTGCTCCCGTCGCTGCTGCGGATCGAGCCAGCGCATCACTGTCCTCCTTCCCTGTATTCGGTCTCTTCCGGCCTGCGGCAGTGCATGAGATAGTTCACCAGCGGCGAGCGCACCACGCGACAGATCCGCACTCCGGGAATGTAGAGCAGGCCGGAGACGTCAAGGACCCGCAGGCCGGCCTCCCCGGCCCAGAGAGAAAGCTCCTTGGGCCGGACAAAGGCGCGCCAGTCGTGGGTTCCCCTGGCCACCACCCCCAGGCAGTATTCCGCCACCCAGACCGCGAGAAAGGCCGCCACAACATTGCGGTTGATGGTGGCGAAGAAGACGTCCCCTCCGGGACGGGTCATCGCCGCGCAGGCCCGAACCAGATCCCCGGGCCGGGGCACGTGCTCCAACAGCTCCATGCACGCCACCAGATCGTATTCTCCCTCCTGGCGCGCGGCGTAGGCCTCCGCGGAGAAGCACCGGTACTCCACATCCAGCCCGGAGCCGCGGCTGTGCCGCATCGCTGCACGGATCGCCCCCTTGCTGGGATCAATGCCCGTCACCCGCGCCCCGCGCCAGGCCAAGGCCTCGCTCAGGATTCCCCCTCCGCAGCCCACGTCCAGGACCCGCCGTCCCCGCAGCCGGGTCCTCGCCGCCACGTATCCGGCCCGGGCCGGGGTGATATCGTGCAGGGCCCGCAGCCCC
>CAYFSD010000048.1:0-8579 GCA_964345705.1 uncultured Desulfohalobiaceae bacterium | reverse complement strand
TCTGTCCCGCGTGGCTCCGGTTCCGGGAAGCTGGCACCTGGCGGCTGTGGACCGTGACCCCGCCGCACGGGCCAAGCTGGCCCGGGCCGCCGCCCTGGCCGGGGAGAAGGGCAACAATGTCTTCGCCAGCGTCCTCCGGGCCAAGCAGGCCGAGGCCCCGGAAAGGGCCGGGGTGCCGCAGCAGCTGCGCCGGGCCACGCGTAAGGCCGGGGTCTATTTCCGGGCCATGGAGCTCCGCGGGGTCCCGGTGCTGGTGGTGCGCAAGGCCAGCGGGGTCCGCATCAGCCTGACCGGAGTGGACAACATCTCCCGCTATCTCTGGGAGGAAGGGGTGGTCAGCGAGTGGGCCAGCCCGAGGTAGCCCCCCGGGCGGCCCGCGTCCGTCGCCCGCGGAGCCGTGAGAGCGGGGGTTAGCTTCCGGGCTGCTTCTGCCGGAAGAAGGCCTTTTTCTCTTGCTCCAGCTCCTCCCATTCCGGGGCCTTCCATTCCGGGTCCGGCTCGCGGCCCGGATCCAGGGAGAATTCCCGGAGGAAGTCCCCGGATCCCGCCTTGATCCTCACCGGCCCCTCGGCCTTCCTGGCCTTGGGGGAAAAGGAAAGCAGCAGCAGGGCCGCGCTCTCCAGCATCTCTTCGCTCCACTGCTGGCCGTATTGTCTGCCCAGGGCGATGGGGCCGGGTATCTGCTCCGGCTTGAACACGATATCCCCGCTTTTCATCTGCTGCAGGAGGGCCTGGTTGTCCTGCTTGTTCCGGCCGATGGTCAGCCAGTGGCCGTCGTGCCAGTACTGCCGGCCCAGCTGGGCCAGGAGGAAGTCTTCGGGCCCGGGGCTGCCCATCCGGGAGATCAGGGGCCAGAACCGGGCACAGGAGCCCGGATCCGTGAGCAGGCAGCCCCCCGCCGGGGTGGGGACTTCCTTGATCCCGAGCTCCCTGGCCAGCTCCAGCTGGGGCTTTCGTCCCCGTCCCTTGATGTCCGGGAGCTTGTCCCGATCCACCAGCCCGGACTCCTCCATGGGCGTCTGCGGCAGGCTGGCAGCGGAGAGCGGTCGCAGGAGCAGGTCGCGCACCCCGGCTTCGTTCCGGATGAGGCCCAGGGCGTCCTTGCGCTGGGACATGGGGCGCTGGCCCAGGACCTCGCCGCTGACGATGAACTGGGCCCCGAAGGCGGAGAGCATCTCCCGGGCCCTGGAGAGCATGAAGGTCTTGCAGTCGATGCAGGGGTTGAGGCATTTGCCCAAACCCCATTTGGGCCCCTCCAGCAGCAGACGGACATAGTCCCGGCTCACGTCCACGGGCAGGATGTCCATCTCGAGCTCCCGCTGCCAGTGCTCGATTCGGTCCGACCGGCCGAAGAAGGGGCTGACAAAGTGCAGGCCCAGCACGCGAAGGCCCTGCTGCTGCATGAGCTTGCAGCTCAAGAGGCTGTCCAGTCCTCCGGAAAAAAGGGCGAGGCAATCGTAGGTTCGGTTCATGCGAGCGATCCTAATAGATCGCAGGACGGGGGGCAAGGAGCACGTGTTGCCCTTGGTGCCCGAGTTTGATACATTGACATGCTTTTGAGGAAGGCTCTTTTCGGGCTCGGAGCCCGGAATTTCTTGAGACGCAAGCCAGCGGAGTTGACCATGGCTCGGAAAGGAAAGAATGCGGCGTCATCCCAGCAGGATCAGCGCAAGGAAGCCCTGCAGACCGCAATGACCACCATCGAGCGCAAGTACGGCCAGGGCTCGGTGATGTACTTGAGCGATCAGGCCCATCAGGAGGTCCCGGCCGTTCCCACCGGGTCCTTCGGCCTTGACATGGCCCTGGGCGTGGGCGGCATGCCGCGGGGCAGGGTGGTGGAGATCTACGGCCCGGAGTCCTCGGGCAAGACCACCATGGCCCTGCATCTGCTGGCCGAGGCGCAGAAGAAGGGCGGATCCGTGGCCTTCATCGACGCGGAGCACGCCCTGGACGTGAGCTACGCCAAGCGGCTCGGGGTGGACACCGAGGACCTGGTCATCTCCCAGCCGGACTACGGGGAGCAGGCCCTGGAGATCGCCGATCTCCTTGTGCGCTCCGGGGCCCTGGACGTGATCGTGGTGGACTCCGTGGCCGCCCTCATCCCCCAGGCTGAGCTGGAGGTAAACATGGGCGAGACCCAGGTGGGTGGCCATGCCAGGCTCATGTCCCACGCCATGCGCAAGCTGACTGGGTCCATTCACCGCTCCAAGACCATGGTGATCTTCATCAACCAGATCCGGATGAAGATCGGGACCACCGGCTTCGGCAGCCCGGAGACCACCACCGGGGGCAACGCCCTGAAGTTCTACGCCTCGGTGCGCCTGGACATCCGCAAGATCCAGACCCTCAAGGACAAGGACGAGGTCTACGGCAACCGGGTCAAGGTCAAGGTGGTCAAGAACAAGGTGGCCCCGCCCTTTCGCGAGGCGCAGTTCGACGTGCTCTACGGCCAGGGAATCTCCCGCGAGGGCGAGCTGCTGGATCTCGCCGTGGAGCACGGCATCGTGGACAAGAGCGGCTCCTGGTACGCCTTCGGCTCCGAGCGCCTGGGGCAGGGCCGGGAGAATGTCCGGGCCTTTCTCCAGGAGAATCCGGACAGCCTGGAGGCCATCGAGCATGAGCTGAAGAAGCACTTCGGGCTGGACCAGGAGCACGCGGAACAGACGGAATCCGAGGCCGCTGCCGAGAGCGGCGGACAGAACGAGGAAAGCCAATAGGAGTCGCGCTTGATTACTGCGGCAGAGATCCGGAAAAGCTTCCTGGACTATTTCGCCCGCAACGGACACCAGAAGGTGCCCAGCGCGCCCCTGGTGCCCAAGGAGGACCCTTCGCTGCTCTTCACCAACGCCGGGATGGTGCAGTTCAAGAAGGTCTTTCTGGGCCTGGAGCGGCGGGAGTACAACCGGGCGGTGACCTCCCAGAAGTGCCTGCGCGTGGGGGGCAAGCACAACGACCTGGAGAACGTGGGCCGGACCAGACGCCACCACACCTTCTTCGAGATGCTGGGCAACTTCTCCTTCGGGGACTACTTCAAGCGGGAGGCCATCCGGCTGGCCTGGGACTACCTCACCAGGGAGCTGGGGCTCACCCCGGAAAAGCTCTATGTCTCCATCTTCCGCGACGACGACGAGGCGGAAGAGCTCTGGCAGGAAGTCGTGGGCATGCCCAGGGAGCGGATCTACCGTCTGGACGAGGAGGAGAACTTCTGGTCCATGGGCGACACCGGGCCCTGCGGCCCCTGCTCGGAGATCCTCTTCGACCAGGGGGAGAGAATGGCCTGCGGCCCGGACTGCGAGATCGGGGTCTGTGACTGCGACCGCTACCTGGAGATCTGGAATCTGGTGTTCATGCAGTACAACCGGGACGAGTCCGGAAATCTGGAACCATTGCCCCACCCGAGCATCGACACTGGCATGGGTCTGGAGCGCATCGCCGCGATCTGCCAGGGCGTGTCCTCCAACTTCGACACCGACCTCTTCAGCGGCCTGATCCAAGCCGCGGCGTACAAGGCGGGCGTGCGCTACAGGGAGAACGAGGCCACGGACACCGCCCTGCGGGTCATCGCGGACCATACCCGGGCCATCGCCTTCATGATCGCGGACGGGATCCTGCCCTCCAACGAGGGCCGCGGCTATGTCCTGCGGCGTCTGATCCGCAGAGGCTTCCGCTTCGGCCGCAGCATCGGGCTGACGGAGCCCTTCCTCTTCGAGATCTGCGGTCAGCTGGTGAACGAGATGGGCGAGGCCTACCCCGAGCTGATCCAGGGCAGGGACTTCATGGCCAAGGTGGTGCACAAGGAGGAGCAGGGCTTCAGCCGGACCCTGGGCTACGGCCTGGAGATCCTGGAGCAGGAGCTCGCGGATCTCTCCCGCCGCGGCGAGAGCGCGGTTCCCGGCGAGGTGGCCTTCAAGCTCTACGACACCTATGGCTTCCCCGTGGACATCGTCAAGGATGTGGCCGAGGGTCGCGGCTTCGAGGTGGACGAGGCGGGATACGAGCAGCAGATGCAGGCCCAGCGGGAGCGCTCCAAGGCCTCCTGGGCCGGCAGCGGAGAGATGGACCTCTCCGAGATTTTCGGCGAGATCCTGCAGAATGGCATCACCTCCGAGTTCGTGGGATACGAGACCTACGAGACCACGAGCCGTGTCGTGGCCCTCCTCGATTCCACGGGCCGCTCCTGCGAGGAGCTGTCCGCCGGGCAGAGCGGGTACGCGGTCACGGCCAGAACCCCCTTCTACGGCGAGTCCGGAGGTCAGCTCGGGGACTGGGGGACCATCACCACGGATGTGGACCGCGTCGAGGTGCTGGACACGCAGAATCCGGCCCCGGAGGTGGTGCTGCACCGGGTGAATGTGGTGCGTGGCAGCCTCTACCTGGACCAGGAGGTCCATCTGGCCGTGAGCCGGGACCGCATGCACACGGCCAGGAATCACACCTGCACCCATCTGCTGCACGCCGCATTGCGCCGGGTGCTGGGGGAGCACGTCAAGCAGGCCGGCTCCCTGGTGGCCCCGGACCGGCTGCGCTTCGACTTCACCCACATCAGCCCCCTCTCCGGGGAGGAGATCCAGGCGGTGGAGGACGAGGTCAACGACGCCATCCTGCGGGACCTTCCCGTGGGGGTCAGGCAGGTCGATTTCGACCAGGCCCAGCAGGAGGGGGCCATCGGCCTCTTCGAGGAGAAGTACCAGGATCGGGTGCGCATCGTGGAGGTGCCCCACGTATCCAAGGAGCTTTGCGGCGGGGTGCACCTGGAGCGGACCGGCCAGGCCGGCAGCTTCTATATCCTGTCCGAGACCGGGGTGTCCTCGGGCGTGCGGCGTATCGAGGCGGCGACCGGCTGGAACGCCGTGATCGAGTTCCGCAACAAGCGCAACACCCTGGCCGGGGCCGCCGAGGCGCTGAAGACCTCCCCGGAGGAGGTTGCGGACAAGGTGGCCGGTCTGCAGGAGCAGATCAAGCAGCTCAGCCGGGAGAAGGAAGAGCTGCAGGCCAAGCAGCTCTTTTCCGGAGGCGGGGATCTCTTGGACCGCTGCGAGGACATCGCCGGTGTCCGGGTGCTCGCAACCAAGCTGGACCTGCCGGAGAGCTCCGATATCAAGGGCCTGCGCAAGGCGATGGACGATCTCCGCTCCCGCTTTTCCTCCGGAGTGATCCTCCTGGCCGGGGAGAATAAGGGCAAGGCCCATCTTCTTCTCTTTGTGAGCCCGGATCTGCAGGAGCGGTTCACCGCTCCGGAGCTGGTGCAGGAAGTGGCCAGCGAGGTCGGCGGCAGCGGCGGAGGCCGTGCCGATCTGGCCCAGGCCGGCGGCGGACGTCCCGAGGGCATCGACGGGGCCCTGAAGCGGCTCCGCGAGCTCATCCGGGAGAAAAGCGCCTGATCCGCGGGGACAGGCCACGAGATGCCCGGAGGCGGGGGATTTCCGCCGCCCCGAGCGCATTTACAAACTGCGGGACACGTGCCGCGGCAAAGCGGGTGAAGCATGTATATAGGGGTTAAGTTCAGAGAGCAGGGACAGATCTACTACTTCGACGCGGCGGGGGAGGACTTGGCTCAAGGGGACCATGTCATTGTCTCCACCGAGGAAGGGCAGGGAATCGGCCGTGTGGCCCTGGGAGACACGGGTCTGCCCGAAAGCCTGCCCGTGGAGGAGGTCAAGTCCATCGAGCGCAAGGCGGAGGAGGAGGATCTGGTCCGGATGCGGGAGAACGCGGAGCTGGCCCATAACGCCTTCACCTATTGCCGCGAGCAGATCAAGCGGACGGGCCTGGAGATGAAGCTCGTGGACGTGGAGGTCCGCTTTGATCAGTCTAAGCTCGTGTTCTACTTCACCTCTCCCAACCGTGTGGATTTCCGCGAGCTGGTCAAGGATCTGGTCAACCAGTATCGGGCCCGGATCGAGCTGCGGCAGATCGGGGTGCGCCACGAGGCCCAGATCCTGGGTGGCATCGGCAACTGCGGGCGCATCTGCTGCTGTCACCAGTTCATGCGGGAATTCGTCCCCGTGACCATCAAGATGGCCAAGGAGCAGCAGCTCTTTCTCAATCCCTCCAAGATCTCCGGCGTGTGCGGCAGGCTCCTGTGCTGCCTCAACTTCGAGAAGAAGGCGTACGCCGATTTCTACAGCCGGTGCCCCAAGATCGGCCGCAAGTACCAGACCAGCCTGGGCGAGGTGAAGGTCCTGCGGGCCAATTTCTTCCGGGATACCCTGGTCGTGGATGCCGGAGAAGGGGAGGAGCGGGAGATCAACCTCCTGGAATGGGGGGAAATGCTGGCTCCGCCCGAAGAAGCGGATCAGGGGATCGAGCCCGCTCCGGAGGAGGAAGGGGGCGCGGTCCCGGCGGATGGCGAGGCAGAGCCCAGCACCGCGGAGGAGCAGGGCCAAGGCGCCGACTCCGGAGACGGCCAGGGAGAGGGGAAGCAGAAGGCCAGGCCCTCCGGCGGCTCGGGGCAGCGCAAGAGGGGGCGCCGCTCCCGGGGCAAGAAGCGCGGCGGCGCCCGTTCCGGGGGCAAGGGGAAAAGCGGCGGCCAGGGACAGTCGGCCTCGGGGGACAAGCAGGGCGCGCAGGGGAAACAGCAGAAGCAATCCGGGAGGTAGTCTGCAGTGGAGGAGACGTTCTACATCACCACCCCCATCTACTACGTGAACGCCGAGCCCCACCTGGGCCACGCCTATACCACCATTCTGGCGGACAGCTTGAACCGCTTGCACCAGATGCAGGGCAAGCGGACCTTTTTTCTGACCGGGACGGACGAGCACGGGGACAAGATCGTGCAGTCCGCCCGAGAGCGCGGGATGGGAGCCAAGGAGTACGCGGACAGGGTCAGCAGCCAGTTCCGGGAGCTGTGGCCGGAGCTTGCCATCGGCTACGACCGCTTCATCCGGACCACGGATCCGGACCACGTGGCCTGCGTGCAGCGGTTCCTGCAGCTGGTGTACGACAATGGGGACATCTATTTCGGGGAGTACGGGGGGTACTACTGCTTCGGGTGCGAGCGCTTCTTCACGGAGAAGGAGCTGGAGAACGGCAACTGCCCGGACCACCAGAAGCCGCCGGAGTACATTCAGGAGACGAACTATTTCTTCCGTATGAGCCGCTACCAGGAGTGGCTCCGGGAGTATATCGAGAACAACCCGGATTTTATCCAGCCGGAGCGCTACCGCAGGGAAGTGCTGGCCATGCTGCGGGAGCCCCTGGACGACCTGTGCATCTCCCGCCCCAAGTCCCGGCTGGAGTGGGGCATCGAGCTGCCCTTCGACACGGGATACGTGACCTACGTCTGGTTCGACGCCCTGATCAACTACATCACGGCCCTGGGCTGGCCGGACGGGGAGGATTTCAAGCGCTTCTGGCCCACGGCGCACCATATCGTGGCCAAGGACATCTTAAAGCCCCACGCCATTTTCTGGCCCACCATGTTGCGTTCCGCCGGGCTCCCCCTCTATCGAGGGCTCCGGGTGCACGGGTACTGGACAGTGCGCGAGGAGAAGATGTCCAAGAGCCTGGGCAATGTGGTCCGGCCCCTGGAGCTTCGCTCCAAGTACGGCCTGGACGCCTTCCGTTTCTTTCTGCTGCGGGAAATGCAGCTCGGCCACGATGGCAACTTTTCCGAGGAGGCCCTGATCGGCCGCTTCAACGCCGATCTGGCCAATGACATGGGCAATCTCTTCAGCCGCTGCCTGGCCATGACCGGGAAGTATTTAGGGGGCACCGCCCCGGCGCCGCCGGAGCGCTTCGAGGCGGAGGACGAGGAGCTCATGCGGCTGGGCAAAGAATACTTGGAGAAGCACCTGCAGAGCTTCGAGGCGGTGCATACCGCGGAGGCCCTGGAATGGCTCCTGGAGTTCGTGCGGGGGGTGAACAAGTACATCGACACCTGTGCGCCCTGGAGCCTGTATAAGCAGGGCCACACGCAGCGGGTGCAGACCGTCCTCGGCCTGGCCCTGGCCTCGCTGCGCCGTATCGCTCTGGCCATGCGGCCGGTGATGCCGGACGCCTCCCACGCCATGTGCCGGCAGCTGGGACTGGATCTGGCGCGCCTCGATGTGGATCTGCGGCAGGAGTGCTCCCAGTGGATTTTTCTCCCGGAGGGGACCGAGGTGGCCAAGAAATCCAACCTCTTTCCCAGACAAGAGCTCAAGCTGGACGAGGAATCCGCCCGGAAGGAGCAGGCTTCGGACAAGCAGCAGCAGAAGAAGGACAAGGCTGGGAAAGCGAGCCACCAGAAGGCGGAATCCGAAGAGACTCCAGAGATCGATTTCGCCGACTTCCAGAAGCTCGATCTGCGGGTGGGGCGAGTGGAATCGGCGAGCCCCCATCCCGACGCGGACCGTCTCCTCCAGCTGGAGGTGGATGCGGGCGAAGGGGCCACGCGGCAGATCGTGGGCGGTCTGGCCGAGGCCTATGCCCCGCGGGACCTGGTGGGCCGATACGTGACCGTGGTGGCCAACTTGAAGCCCCGCAAGCTGCGCGGGGTCACCTCCCACGGCATGGTCCTGGCGGTGCACGGGAGTCAGGGGCTGTCCCTGCTGGCTCCGGACAGCGATCAAGTCGCCCCCGGAGACAAGATCAGCTAG
>CAYFSD010000047.1:4983-8622 GCA_964345705.1 uncultured Desulfohalobiaceae bacterium | reverse complement strand
TTGTTCCGAAGCTGCTTGAATCCGGACTGAGACTGAGAGCCTTGAGCCAATTAGGATTCCTCCAGTGCCTTGGCTTCACCACCAGCGGCCTCGATCTTTTCGCGTGCGGACTTGCTGAAACGATGCGCTTCTACCCGAAGCGCCCGGTCGATCTGGCCGTCTCCCAGAATTTTAACCGGAGCATTGCCGCCACTGGCACGAAACAGGTCGTCAATGGTTATTTCTTCCTGACTCGGGAATTTGCTTTGCAAATCGCGGAGATTCACAATGCTGTACTCCACGCGAAAGGGATTCTTGAAGCCGCGCTTGGGAACACGACGAACAAGGGGCAGCTGACCGCCCTCGAAGGTGGGCGGAATGTTCTGTCCCGCGCGCTTCTTTTGGCCCTTGATCCCGCGTCCGGCGGAAAAGCCCAGCCCGCTTCCGGGACCTCGGCCCTTGCGCTTCCGCTTCTTCTGATCCGTGGGGAATGCCTTGAGCTCGTGTATCCGCATTATCGCTTCACCTCGACCAAGTGCTTGACGTGAAAAATTTTGCCCCAGACCGTGGGATCGTCGGCATGATCCCGAACCTGATTCATTCGGGTCAAACCCAGGGCCCGAAGGTTCTTGCGCTGCTTCGGAGTCCGCTTGTTGGGGCTGCGCACCAATTTGACCTGCATGGTCCACCTCGTTTTATCTTGCTCTGGCAATTGACAGCTCCTTGCCCCGGATCCGGCCGACCTCCTCAGGGGTCCTCAGCTCGAGCAGGCCGGTCAAGGTGGCCTTGACCACGTTCACCGGATTGTTGGAGCCAAGGGACTTGGTGAGCACGTCAGTCACGCCCAGGGCCTCCATAATGGCGCGTACGGGCCCTCCGGCAATGATCCCGGTTCCGGCGCCAGCAGGCTTGATCAGGACCCTGGCCCCGCAATAATTGCCGACGACCTGATAGGGAAGGGTCCCATCCAGGACGGGGATCTCGTACAGGGACTTCTTGGCCCCCTCAGTACCCTTCGCGATGGCATCGGGGACCTGATTGGCCTTGCCTTGCGCACTGCCGACCTTGCCCTCACCGTCGCCCACGACGACAAGGGCGCTGAACTTGAAGTTGCGACCGCCCTTGACCACCTTGGCCACTCGGTTCAAATGTACGATCTTTTCGATGTAGCCCAATTCGTTACCTGCCATTATCCACCCCAGCTAGAATTTAAGGCCTTCGTCTCGGGCACTGTCCGCAAGTGCTTTCACCCTGCCGGTATACGGATAGCCATTTCGGTCGAAGACGACTTCTTCCAGGCCAAGCTGTCTTGCCTTCTGGGCGACATCCCGGCCGACGTGACTGGCTGTTTCCCTGGTCAGGGTCTTTCCCTCCGCCAGGGCGAGACTCGAGGACGCGGCCTTGGTTTGCTGATTCTCATCGTCCACGATCTGGGCATATATGTATTTGTTGGACCGAAAGACGACAAGTCGAGGTCGTTCGGCTGTCCCCGATATCTTTTTGCGGATTCGTCGTTTGCGCTTGAGGCGCGCATCGTTTCTGGTGATCTTCATATCGGGCTATCCTTACTTCTTAGATGATTTCCCCGCTTTCTGCTGGATCACTTCACCCACGTAGCGGATCCCCTTGCCCTTGTAAGGCTCGGGACCCCTGATGCGCCGGATGCGGGCCGCGAATTCGCCAACGCGTTCCTTGTCGATCCCGGAGATGAAGAGCTTGTTCCCCTCGGTCCTGGCTTGAATATCCTCCGGCAGGGGGACGCGCTGGGGATTGGAATATCCAACATTCAAGACAACGGTCTGTCCCTCGACTTGTACCTTATACCCGACCCCGACGAGCTCGAGGCCCTTTTCGTAGCCCTGGCTCACTCCGTGCACAGCGTTGGCCAGCAGGGTTCTCCTCAGTCCATGCTGCTGCTTGGCCACCTTGCTGTCATCCGCGCGCTGGACATGGATAACGGAGTCGTCCTGCTCGTAGCGGATCTTGTGATGCGTGGGCAGCTCCATCTGCCCCTTGGGTCCCTTCACCGAGACGGTGCCCTTGCCCACGTTGACCTCGACATTCTCCGGCAGGGACACAGGCAATTTTCCGATCCTGGACATAGGTATCTCCACTTACCAGATTTGGCAGAGCAGCTCTCCGCCGACATTTTCACGCAACGCCTGGTGTCCGGCAATGACTCCCCTGGGAGTGGAGAGGATGTTGATGCCCAGTCCGCTCTGCACGCTCGGGGTTTCCTTGGCCTTCACATAACGCCGGCAGCTGGGCTTGCTCACCCTGTTCATACCCTTGATGGCGGGCTTGCCGGTCACATACTTCAATTGGATGCGAATCTCACGCTCTTTCTCGGAGAAGGAGTTGATGTAGCCTTCCTCCTGAAGGATGCTCGCGATGGCGCTCTTGATTTTGGATCGCGGCACACTGACCTCTTTGTGCAGGGCCATGTGGGCATTTCGTATTCTGGCGATCATATCCGCTATGGGATCGCTCGTGGGCATACAGCTCTCCTTACCAGCTGGCTTTCCGAATTCCGGGGATTTCCCCCCGCAGGCTCATGTTCCTGAAACATATACGGCAAATTCCGAACTTCCGCAGAAATCCCCTTGCGCGGCCACACAGCGGACAGCGGTTGTACTCCCGGACGCGGAACTTCTGCCTTTTGGCCGCCTTGGCCATCAAAGCTTTGCGTGCCAATTTCGGTCCTCCTTATTTGGCAAAGGGCATGCCCATGGTCTTGAGCAGGGACTTGCCCTCCTTGTCGGTATGGGCGGAGGTAACGATCGTAACATTCAACCCCTTGATCCGATCCACTTTTTCCTGATTGATATCCGGAAAAATGGTGTGCTCGCGGATGCCCAGCGTGAAGTTGCCTCGTCCGTCGAAGCCGCGATCGGACAGGCCCCGAAAGTCCTTCACTCTTGGCAGGGCAAAGTTGACAAGTTTGTCAAAAAATTCCCACATACGCAAGCGTCGAAGAGTGACCTTGCATCCCACGGGCATGCCTTGACGGACCTTGAAAGCGGCAATAGACTTCTTGGCGCGAGTAACGACGGCCTTTTGGCCCGCGATCGTACTCAGCTCGCTCGTGGCGTCCTGCAAGAGCTTATTGTCCTGACTGGCTTCCCCAAGCCCCATATTCAAGGAGATATAGCGCAGGGCTGGAACCTGCATGTAGGATTTGTATCCGAACTCCTGCCTGAGCTCGGGCACCACCTTTTCCTGATACACGTTTTGCGCACGGGTCATGATCGCCTCGCATACTCCGCTTTTTAATCGATGAATTCGCGGCACTTCTTGCAGAATCGCAGCTTTCGCCCGTCGTCGGTAAGATGATAGCCGACACGGGTGGCCTTGGTGCAGGAAGTACACAGAATGGCGACATTGGAAAGGCTCAGCGGGGCATCCTGATCCTGTATTCCTCCCTGCTGGCCGGAATAGGGATTCCCCCGCGTGTGACGCTTGACCTGGTTTACATTCTCCACAACCACGGTCCCTTTCTTGACGTCAACGCGCTTGACTGTTCCCACTTTGTCCCGGTCCTTTCCTGTAAGGACCTTGACTTTATCATTCACCAGAATCTTTCTCTTCATGGTCGTACCTCTAAAGGACTTCGGGTGCCAGGGAAACGATCTTCATAAAGTTCTTCTGTCGCAACTCGCG